>JAQGKN010000281.1 GCA_028290085.1 Hyphomicrobiales bacterium | reverse complement strand
GACCGCAAGACCTGGGTGCTCACCAAGACAGGTCCATCGACCTACAGCGGCACCCGCGAGGACGTGATCGGCACAGCAGACGGGCGTCTCGACGGCCCCACCTTCCGCCTCGCCTACACAGCCACGGTGAAAACGAAGCAGTCCACAATAGACCTGGGTTTCAACGACGTGCTGGGCCTGCTGCCAGACGGAAGCGTGCTCAACCGCGCGACAGTCTCCAAACTCGGTGTGAAAGTCGGCGAGGTCACCCTGCACATCAGCAAGGCGAAACGGCACTAGCAGGCTCAGCCTGCGCCCAGGAGCAGGCGGCCGGCGGCGGCGCGTGCCTCATCGGTGATGGTGGCACCCGCCAGCATGCGCGCGATCTCTTCCTGACGCGCGGCCTGCGCGAGCGGCTCGACACGAGTCGCAACCCGCTTGCCCTTGTCCGCATCGCCCTTGGCGATCTTGAAATGCCCGACGGCCCGTGCCGCAACCTGCGGCGCATGCGTGACCGCCAGCACCTGAACACCTGAAGAGAGCCGCGCCAGCCTCTGGCCAATGGCATCGGCCACGGCACCGCCCACACCCGTGTCGATTTCGTCGAACACCAGCGTCGGCGCGGAGCCGCGATCCGCCAGCACCACCTTCAGGGCGAGCATGAAGCGCGCGAGTTCGCCGCCCGACGCCACTTTCATCAGCGGCCCGGCGCGCGTGCCCGGATTTGTCTGCACCCAGAATTCCACGCGGTCGATGCCATCGGGCGCGGGCTCGCCGGCATTGGTCTGGATATGCGTGGTGAATTTCGCGCGCTCGAGCTTCAGCGGCGCGAGTTCCGCATTGACCGCCTTGTCGAGTTCAACCGCCGTTTTGGTGCGTGCGGCGGACAATGCGGCAGCGGCCACATCGAAGCGCTTCGCGGCATCCGTGGCAGCCTTGCCAAGCGCGATCAACCGCGCCTCGCCGGCATCGAGCGCGGCGAGATCGGCCGAGAACTTTTCAGCGAGTGCCGCCAGATTATCGGCTGGCACCGCATATTTGCGAGCTGCTCCGCGCAGAGCGAACAGCCGCTCTTCGACGACTTCCAGCTCCTTGGGGTCGTAACGCGCATCCCGCAGCGCCTGCTCGACGACCTGCGCCGCGCTGTCGAGCGCATCGAGCGCGGCCGCGAGCGACTTCACCGAAGGCTCGATCAGAGCGAGCGCCTGCGCGGCGCGGCGCTCAAGCCGGCGCATGGTCGCCGACAGCGCTGCGATGGGCGAATGCTCGCCAGACAGCGAATGATGCGCATCGCGCAACTCGCTCGTCACCTTCTCGGCCTGCATCATGGTAGTGCGCTTGGCCGAGAGCTTTTCTTCCTCGCCCGTACGCGGGCCGAGCTTTGTCAACTCGGCATGCGCGTGGCGCAAATAATCGCCATCGGCGCGGGCCTTCGCCACCCGCTCTTCTTCCGTCGCCAGATCGGCACGTGCAGTCCGCAAATCGGAATAGGATCGCCGCACGCCCTCGGTCTGCGACTGCAACCCGCCGAAAGCATCAACGAGCGTGCGATGGACGGCGGGGTCGACGAGCGCCCGATCGTCATGCTGGCCATGGATTTCAACGAGCGAAGCCGCGATGCCCCGCATCGCCTGCGCGCTGACCGGTTGGTCGTTGACGAAAGCGCGCGTGCGCCCGTCTGCCATCTGCACGCGGCGCAGAATCAGGTCGCCTTCCGAATCGATATCCTGCGCGCGCGCGGCATGGCGTGCGGGATGATCCAGCGCCAGATCGAAGACGGCGGTGATCTGTCCCTGGGCCTCGCCGGAGCGCACGAGGGAGCCATCCCCGCGCCCGCCGAGCGCGAGGGAAAAAGCATCCAGGAGAATGGATTTTCCGGCGCCGGTCTCACCCGTCAGGACGGTGAGACCACGACCGAACTCGAGATCGAGTCGGTCGATCAGGACGATATCCCGGATCGAGAGCTGGACGAGCATGTTAACCCGCCCTGCGTTCTTAGCCGAGACCAACCTTCTGGAAGGCCTTGGAAATCCAGGATCCCCGATCTTCGTTGGGCTGAAGACCGCCACCAGCCAGCAGCTTGTGCGCGTCGTTGTACCACTGACTGTCCGGGAAATTATGCCCGAGCACTGCAGCGGCAGTCTGAGCTTCCGGCGCGATGCCGAGGCCCAGATAGGCTTCGGTCAGGCGATAGAGAGCTTCTTCCGCGTGACGCGTGGTCTGGTACTTGGCGAGAACCTCACGGAAGCGATTGACAGCCGCCGTGTAGTTCTTGCGCGCGAGATAATAACGGCCGACCGACATGTCCTTGCCGGCGAGCTGGTCGCGCGTCACCTGGATCTTGTACTTCGAGTCCTCGACATATTCCGACTTCGGATATTTCTGAACGAGCGCGGTAAAGACCTGAAGCGCCTTTTCCGTCGTGTCCTGATCGCGAGAAATGTCAGGGATCTGCTTGTAGTAGGACATGCCCATCAGATAGGCCGCGTAAGAGGCCTCGGGGCTGGTCGGATAGAGACCGATGTAGCGATTCGCAGAGGCGACGGCGTCGTCGTACTGGGCGCCCTCATATTGAGAATAGGTCTGCATAATCAGACCTTTCCGCGACCACTGCGAATATGGGTACTGCTTTTCGAGTTCAGCGAACTTCTTCGCTGCGCCCTCGCCGTCCTTCTTTTGAAGGCGGGCCAGTCCCTGGTCGTAGATATCTTCGGCCGGCACGTCCGGGAGAAGCTTGGTTTCGTATTTTTCGCCACCGAACGGGTTCATCGACCCGAGCGAGGAACAGCCCGCCGCGGGCAGCACAATCAGTGCTGCCAGAGCGACACGCACGAAGCCGACGCGGAATTGGGCGCGAGCCCGGCGAATCAGCGGATGGGAAGCACGGAAAGCGGACATCATGCCTCGGAGCTCGATGGACAGGTGATGCGGATCGTGTCGCGCAAACGAACCGCGCATGAACCGCTCTTTAACCCAATTGACGTCGCAACGCCACAGTTGAGATCGGACATATCCTGCGTTCAGGAATGTGGCCGGGACAAGTCATGGGACTGATCAGAAGACGGGATAGCTGAAGATTCAAGCGGCTGCGGCATCCGCGCCACAGGCATCAAAGCTCAGCTGCGCTCGGGAGCATACGCCGCCTGGGCAGCAATCCGCAGATCGACGCGAGGTGCATCGCGGCGGGGCTGCACCTCGATGAACTCGTAGGCGCTCTTGTCGGCGAAGAGGGCCGAGAGCACCGCCACGTTCATCTTGTGACCGCCACAGAAGGAGCGGTACGTGCCAATGATAGGCGAACCTGCAAGCGCGAGATCGCCGACGGCGTCGAGAGTCTTGTGACGGACGAACTCGTCAGGCCAGCGCAGGCCCTCGGGATTGAGCACGCGCTCTTCATCGAGAGCAACCGTGTTTTCAAGCGAGGCACCGAGCGCGAAGCCGGCCTTCCACAGGCGCTCCACGTCGCGCAGGAAACCGAAGGTGCGGGCGCGCGCGATATCGCGTTCAAACAGCTTGCCATCCAGATCGATGGACTTCTTCTGACGGCCGATGGTGCCTGCGGCGAAGTCGATCTCGACCTCGAGCCGGAAACCCTTGTCAGCCGGACGCAATTCGGAAAAGGCGCGGCCCTGTTCAACGCGAACGGGCTTCAAAACCTTGAGATAACGGCGCGGCACAGACAGTTGGTGAATACCGGCCAGCTGAATCGCTTCGACAAAATCAGCGGCGGACCCGTCCATGATCGGAACTTCGGGACCGTCGATTTCGACCATGACGTTGTCGACACCGAGCGCGGCGAACGCTGCCAGCAGATGTTCGACGGTCGATACGCTCGCATCGGCGGGATCGCCGATCACGGTGCAGAGTTCGGTCATGGAAACATTGGACCAGATCGCATCGATCAGTCGCTCGCGCCCGCCGGGCAAGCCGGTGCGCAGAAAGGAAATACCGGAATTTGCTTCAGACGGATGAAGAACGAGGCGCACAGGAGCATACGAATGAACACCTGCTCCGGACAGGATCGCGCGCTTGCGAAGAGTCGTCTGTTTTCCAGGCTTCATTCTCGTCCCGCTTCGCTGATCGTCCTGAGCGGCTTGCCCGCTCAATTTCGATTGCCCCATCTGCGTCACATCCTGGTTTCAGCCATATTGTCGGCTTCATCCTGGCTGGTTGTCCGGCAATTCTCTGCCGGTCGAACCTGTCCGCGTTGCTGCGGAGCCATGTGATTCTCGCTCGGCTCGCGCCGTTTGATTGGCCGGAAAATACGCCCCGGCCTCCGCTAGGCCAAATCACGCTTTCTTACCTTGTGTTACAACTCGAAACATTTCGAAGTCGGACACATGAAAAAGCGGAATACAGCGATAAATCAATTACATATGCCCGCACCTCGAGAGGCGCGGGCACGATTTTCAGAATTGATGTTTCACAATGGGGTCAGCTCGATTGACGGCGAAGAAAGGCCGGGATTTCAAGCTGGTCGTCTTCCATTGATCGCTGCTGGGGGGCGCTCCGTCCATGCGGATCGAGCGTACCTTGGGCCGGACGCTGTACGGGAGCGGCGGGCTGACGGTTGCCATATTCCTGGTGAACCTGACCGGGCCCCTGCGGCGCGCGGGGGGCATAATTGTGGCCGGTGGGCGCCGGAGCGGGCAGCTTGGGCGCAGCAGCGCGCGGTGCCGGGGCTTCTTCCTTGCTGCTCATGCCGAAAGCAGCCAGACGCTCGAGCAACGTACGGCGGCGCGTGTCGCCAGCGGGCTCAGGCTGAGCATGCAACTGGTCACGCTGGCGCAGCTGTTCCTGGCCCGGACGCGGAAGATCGTCGATCGTCGGCATGCGGGTCGGACGCATCGGCGGCGTTTCAGCCGCAGGCGGGATGAAATGCGTCGGCTGCGGCTGATAGATGGGTGCGCGGGGCGCCTCCTGCTGCTGATGCGCGACATAGGCGGGCTTGGGCTGGACAGGTTCAAGGTGCACGTCATGGCCCATGGAAGGCGCATGCATCTGCTGTGCGGGGGCCTGATGATGGACGGGTGCCGGAGCCGGAGCCTGCGGCGCGGGCGCGACCATCTCGGGCTGATAGGCCGGTGCTGCTTCTGCGACAGGTTGCTGATAGCGCGGCACTTCCACGGCGCGCGCCTGCGTCTGCTGGCGGAGCTTCTGGGCGACTTCTGCGATCCGGGTCTCGGTTGCGCTGAACTCGCGGATGTCGGCCGGCTGGTCGATACCCGTTGCCACGACCGAGACACGCACCACGCCGTCGAGCGACTGATCGAAGGTCGCGCCCAGGATGATGTTGGCATCCTCGTCGACTTCCTGACGGATGCGGCTGGCCGCTTCGTCGACTTCATAAAGAGTGAGGTCGTTGCCGCCGGTGATCGAGATCAGCAGGCCGCGCGCGCCCTTCATCGAAACTTCGTCGAGCAGCGGATTGGCGATGGCGGCTTCGGCCGCGAGGATCGCGCGGCGCTCCCCGGAGGCTTCGCCCGTGCCCATCATCGCCTTGCCCATTTCGCGCATGATGGCGCGCACGTCGGCGAAGTCGAGGTTGATGAGGCCTTCCTTGACCATCAGGTCGGTGATGCAGGCGACGCCCGAGTAGAGCACCTGGTCCGCCATGGCGAAGGCATCGGCGAAGGTCGTCTTCTCGTTCGCGACCCGGAACAGGTTCTGGTTCGGGATGACGATGAGCGTGTCGACGGCTTTCTGCAGCTCGTTGATGCCTGATTCGGCGATGCGCATCCGGCGCACGCCTTCGAACTGGAACGGCTTGGTGACAACACCAACGGTCAAGATGCCCATGTCGCGCGCCATACGTGCGATGACAGGTGCTGCGCCCGTGCCGGTGCCACCGCCCATGCCGGCAGTGACGAACACCATGTGGGCGCCCGCGAGATGATCGCGAATTTCTTCGAGCGCTTCTTCAGCTGCCGCGCGGCCCACTTCAGGCTGCGAGCCGGCGCCGAGACCCTCGGTGACCTGCAAGCCCATCTGGATGATGCGGTCGGCCTTGGAGGCCGTGAGCGCCTGCGCATCGGTATTGGCAACGATGAAGTCCACGCCAACGAGGCCGGACACGATCATGTTGTTAACGGCGTTACCGCCCGCGCCGCCGATTCCAGCCACCATGATTCGGGGCTTGAGTTCCCGCAACTCGGGAGCTTTGAGATTGATCGTCATCGTCTGGCCTCTCGACTGAAAGGGCGTTCGCGGCGCCCGAGTATCTGTTGTTTGTTTCATCGGATCGTGAACTGGCCGCCGCGCCCGTCCATTTCACCGTAGGATTAGAAGCTTTCGCGGAGCCAACGTCCCATGCGGGACATGTATCCGTCCGTACCTGTAGACTGCATGATCGCCTTTCGCCGGGGCTCGAAATGCTCGATGCCGGCAACCTGCGGGTAGATCAAAAGCCCCACCGCCGCCGAGAAGGCGGGGCTCTTTGCTGATTCGGGCAGTCCTTGAATACCCAAAGGACGCCCGACACGCACCTGGTTCGAAATAATTCTGCGCGCTGCTTCCGGCATTCCCGTCAGCTGCGCGGCGCCGCCGGTCAGAACGAGACGACGTCCCGCCTGAGGACCAAAGCCTGCCGCCTGCAGCCGGTCCCGTACCAGCTCGAGAATCTCTTCGACGCGCGGACGAACAATCCGCACGAGATGCGATTTCGGCATGTGAATCGGATGGTCGCCGTCTTCGCCGACCTGCGCAACAGAAATCGTCTCTCTTTCGTCTGACGGCGATGCGATACACGAACCATAGAGGGTTTTAAGTCGCTCTGCGTCCGACAAACGGATCGTCAAGCCTCGCGCAATGTCCATGGTGACATGATTGCCGCCAACTGCCACAGCGTCGATGTGCGTGAGATGACCACCGGCGAACACGCCGATCGTCGTCGTGCCGCCGCCCATGTCGACGAGCGCAGTTCCAATTTCTGCTTCATCGTCAACGAGTGTGGAAAGCCCTGCAGCATAAGGGGTTGCGACCATAGCCTCGATGTCGAGATGGCAACGCTCGATCGCCAGCATCAGGTTTCGCGCTGCCGCCGTATCGCAAGATACGACGTGCATGTCGGTTCCCAGATCGTCGCCGATCATTCCCTTGGGATCGCGAATGCCGCGTGTCGAGTCGAGTGAGAAACCCGTCGGCAGCGAATGCAGCACAGCTCGACCCTGGCGTTCTGTACGTGAAGCCGCAGCTTCCAGAACGCGATGAATATCGTAGTCCGCCACGGCCTTTCCACCGACGCCGATCTTGGCATGGTAGAGCTGCGAGCCGAGGCGTCCGCCACTGAGATTGACGATGACGCTTTCCACTTGCACGCCGGCCATGCGCTCGGCGGCGTCGACCGCCATGCGGATCGCATTCTCCGCCTCGTCCATATCGACGACGGCGCCAGCCTTGATGCCGCGCGAACGCTGGTGACCAATTCCCAGAATACGGCAGCGATGCGTACGGCCGCGCAATGTATCGGACGCCTCCGCCGGCATGAGCCGAGCAATCAGGCAGGCAACCTTGGACGTTCCGACATCGAGCACGGAGAGAACGGCACTCTTGCGCGCCGAAAGCGGACGCATGCGCGGTGTGAGGCTGTAAGAACTCAAGTCTGGCCTCCCTTGGCGCGCGTCTTACGAAGTGAATCCACTCTAGCGGCGGCGGCATCCGCGCTGAGGCGTGCCACCATCCGGTCTGGGATTCGCAAATCGACGGAGATGAGATCCTTATCGAGAATCCGCATTTCCCGCGCAAGCCTTGCGAAGCGTGCAAATGCAATTTCCGGCGCAATTTCGGGCAACTTGATTTCGAGACCGGAGTTGAGCTTGATGTTCCAGCGGCGTCCGGCCACCAACGTTCCTGCGCGGATCTGGTCGCGCAGCTCCCCCGCGCTTTCGATGATCTTCTGATATTCAGGCACACGCAGATTGGCGTCCTCGCCAACCACGAAGGGCAGACGCGCAAAGCGCTCGTCCGACAGGCGATCGATAGCCATGCCATCCGCTGAGACGATCTGCACCTGGCCGTTCATCTGCCAAAGCGCGTAGGGCTCGCGCTCCTGCACCTCGATGAGCAGACGAGAGGGATAAAGCTTGCGGACGCTGACATCGCGCACGAGCGGTGCGTCCTTGATGCGCGCACGCACCGATGCTGCGTCCAGGAACAAAAGTGAATCGCGCGTCGTGATGCCCGAGGTTGCGACGATCTCGTCCTCACTCAGCTCATGGGCACCAACGACCGTGATGCCATCGATTCCGAGACCGAAGATCTTGGCAAAAACATCGGGAACGCTGCCGTACTCGGCAACGAAAACATCGTATTCGCCGCCACGCACGGCACCGAACAATCCGGTTGCACCAAGAAGCGTGATGGCCAGCAGAACGCCGACACCCGGCTTGCCGACGAACGAGATGAAACGCTCGCTGCGGCTGCGACGCTCAAAGCGGCGGCGCTTCTTGGGAAGAACGGCTTTCGGGGCCTCCGGGCGGAGCGTGTCGCTACCGCCGGCGTAGCCTGCAAACGCGTGGCGCGCGGGCGCCAGGGACGCGAATGTCCCTGTCAGCGATCGCAGGACGCCTCTTCCACCATCCATTTTACAAGCCCACCGAACGAATACCCGGCATGCGCCGCGATTTCTGGCACGAGAGACGTCTCGGTCATACCGGGCTGGGTGTTGACCTCCAGAATGACCAGCTCACCCGTACCGTTGGGGCGATCGTCAAAACGGAAATCTGAGCGACTCACGCCGCGGCAGCCGAGGGCCTTATGTGCCTTAAGGGCCAACTGTTGAATCTGTTGGTAAATATTTCCTTTAAATTTGGCAGGTAGGATGTGAATAGACCCGCCTTTGGCATATTTCGCGTTGTAATCGTACCAACCGCCGTCCGCGGCTCGAATTTCAATGATGTCGAGGACCGTGTCGCCCATGACCGCGCAGGTCAATTCGCGCCCATCGACGAATCGCTCGGCCAGCATCTGGTCGCCATAGAGCCAGTCGGCCGAAGCCAATTCGCGCGGCGGTTCGTCGCCCGCGCGAACGATCACGACACCGAAGGACGAGCCCTCGCAGACGGGCTTCAGGACGTAGGGAGGCACCATCACATGGGCCTTGGCAGCCTCGAGCCTGTGCACCACCCTGCCCTCTGCCACCGGCACGCCAGCGGCCGCCATGACGATGCGGGCCTGATGCTTGTCCATGGCGAGAGCAGAGGCGAGCACGCCGGAATGCGTGT
>JAQGKN010000272.1 GCA_028290085.1 Hyphomicrobiales bacterium | reverse complement strand
AGCGGCGTGTCCGAAGTCCGTGTAGCGATATTCAATATTGGCCGACCAGGACGTGCTCAGCGCATATTCGAGGCCGCTGCCCAGCGTCCAGCCGGTGCGCACGCGTGACGTGCTCTGCGTCGCGCCGAGCGTATAAACGCCCGGCGAGCCCGGCACCGGATCGAATCGGTCGTAGCCATGGCTGATGTCGGCAAATGCGACGCCGCCCGTCAGGTAAACGAGCACCCGATCGAGCGCATATCCCAGGCGCCCGCGCACCGAGCCCTGCCAATCGACATGCGAGCTGAAGGCATCCGGAGCGCTTGCCGGATAGAGCGTGCGCAGGCGCAGATTCGTGCGCTCGAAATCAGCTTCGACACCGAAGACGAAGGCACCTGTCTGCCAATTCGCCCCCGCGCGAACGCCGCCTATGATGCCCGCGCTGCGGCCGCTGGCTGTGTCGGCAGAGCAGGGCGTGCAACTGTCGAGTTCTGTCAGGCGATCGCGCTGCCAGCCCGCGCCGATCTGCGCGCCGACATAAAAGCCCGTCCATGTGAACAAAGCCAGCGGCATCGCCCGGATCGGGGCATTGCGTAACGGAAGGTCCGCCGCAAGCGTAGCAGTAGCACCGAGAACAATGCAGGCGAATGTCGCGCAGAGATTCTTCATGTGATTGAGCCTGAAGTTATATTCAGACTGATTGTAACATAGGCAAGTCGCACTCGCTGCAGCTTGGTTGCCACGTGATTGATCGATTGTAACTATGTGGCACGAACGACATGACGCGAACTTGATGCTTATCGTGCGAACATAGTGCTGAGACCATTGACAGTATGAATCTGCGGCGCAACCATGCTGTTCGTCGAAGCGCAGACGAGGCCCCTCCTGGAGGGGCCTATTTGTTTTCTCGGGGACCGTTGGAGACCGGAACGCATGTCCAGGTCAAATTCTACGACACATATTCGCCTCACCTCGCATCCTGAACCGGGCGCCGCGTCGCGCCGATTCCCGATCCGCTGGGGTGCTGCCGAGCCAGCTGAGCGCGGGCCTGTCATCGGCACGGTGACACGCCCCGGAGACCGAAATGTCATCGGCGCACATGGTGGCGCCTACGGTCTTTATCGCGCGTTGGCCGTGTCGGCGGGGGCTCTCAATCCGAAAGTTAGGCCAGATCTCACCAACACCAGCCCAGCCGTGAAGATCGGCCCGTTCCCGCAATGGTCGCAGCCTGGCCGCATCGTCTCGATCGATCCATTCGGCCATATCCCGCAGGTGGTTTTCGCGCGTGAGATCGCCGAAGGTTTGGATATTCGCCCGAGCATCGCGGTTACCCGCGCGCGTCTTAACCTGCCGGAAATCCTGGCGGCCATGGATACGGGACGCCTCAAGCCCGATGGTCTCGTGCTGAAAGACAGCGGCGACATCGCGGTTACCAAAATCGCCATCGAGCCCGTCTGGTTTCTGCCCGGCATTGCCGAGCGTTTTGACGTGGACGAGACGGAGTTGCGCCGGACCCTGTTTGAGGAAACGGGCGGCATGTATCCCGAACTCGTCACGCGTCCCGACATATCGGTGTTCATGCCACCCATAGGCGGCGCCACTGCCTATGTGTTCGGCGAGATGGAGGCGCTGAGCGATCCGCGCCGCCAGCTGACCTGCCGTGTGCATGACGAATGCAACGGTTCCGACGTGTTCGGCTCCGATATCTGCACCTGCCGTCCATACCTCGTCCACGGCATCGAAGAATCTGTGCGCGAGGCACAGAACGGCGGCGCCGGCCTTGTCGTCTATTATCGCAAGGAGGGCAGGGCGCTCGGTGAAGTCACCAAGTTCCTCGTCTACAACGCGCGCAAGCGGCAGGAGGGCGGCGACACGGCCGCTACTTATTTCGAACGCACGGAATGCGTCGCCGGCGTCCAGGATGCGCGCTTCCAGCAGCTGATGCCCGACATCATCCATTGGCTTGGTGTCACGCGCATCGATCGCTTCGTGTCGATGAGCAACATGAAATATGATGCGCTGGTTGAGTCCGGCATCGAGATTGTCGAGCGTGTCGCGCTGCCCGACGAACTCATCCCGCCCGACGCGTCGGTCGAGATGGAGGCCAAGAAGGCGGCGGGATATTTCTCGCCGCAGGGCATGCCGACCGCGCAGGATCTCGCCCGCACCAGCGGTCGCGATCTCGATAAATTCTGAGCGTGAGCATGGCCTTACAGGATGAAGCTAAAGCTTTGCTTCAAGCGTCCGCCGTGCGCGGGCGTGCGAAGATCGTGCTCGCCAAGGCGCGCGAGAATGGCCTCGCACATTGGACGCTAGATGAGGCGCGGCTGCCTGAGATCGCCGACTATGTGATCTCGACGACGCGCGCGGCTTACCCGACGCTCGATGTTCCCTTCCATGCGCGCTGGCGGCATTTCGTCGTCGGCGGGGTGGATCGCGCAGCGGCCTACAAGCCGCAAGGTGCTGGAGAGCGGATCAATGCGAAGACGGCACGGGCCGCCTTTGATCTTGCCATCGTCAGCGTTCTGCTCGACGCGGGCGCGGGGCCGCATTGGCGCTATGAATCGCGCGAGGGGCCAGTGCTTCGCCGCTCCGAGGGCCTGGCCGTCGCCAGCCTCGACATGTTCGAGGAAGGCTATTTTTCCGCTGTTTCCAATGAGCAGCAGCGTGCGGACGCCGTCGCGCTGGCGGGTTTGCACGTCAACGATCTCGAAGACGGCTTCCATGTCAGTGACAACAATCCGCTCGCGGGGCTCGACGGGCGCGTAGCTTTGCTGAACGCGCTGGGACGCGCGGTCGCCGCACGTCCCGCCGTTTTCGCGCAACACGATGGGCCGCGCCCCGGCGGGTTGTTCGATCAACTCGCGTCGCAGGCGAAAGACGGCGTGATAGCCGCGCCGGTCATTCTCGAAGCCCTGCTCGAACATTTCGGCGCGATCTGGCCTTCGCGCCTGTCGCTCCACGGAGTGCCCCTTGGTGACTGCTGGCGTCATCCCGCGCTCGATGGGGAAGCGGTCGCGCCGGGCCTGATGCCGTTCCATAAGCTGTCGCAATGGCTGGCTTATTCCCTGATCGAGCCGCTGCAATGGGCGGGCTTCGAAGTCACCGACATCGACGGGCTCACGGGCTTGCCGGAATATCGCAACGGCGGCCTGTTCGTGGACATGGGTGCACTCACGCCGCGCGATCCCTCGGCCCTGGCCGGGTTGCACGAGGCCGGGTCTGAATTCATTGTCGAGTGGCGGGCGCTCACTGTGGCGCTGCTAGATGAACTCGGAGGCCAGGTGCGGCAAAAACTCGGCATGGACGAGCGCTCATTGCCGCTGGCCAAA
>JAQGKN010000229.1 GCA_028290085.1 Hyphomicrobiales bacterium | reverse complement strand
CCGAGCTCGACGACATAAGGCACCAGCCGCTCTGCCAGTTCACGATAAGTGAGGAACCGATTGTCTTCTTCCACCACGCGCGCCCAGGAGCCCAGGTGGCACTCGTAGACCGACATCGGCGCCTTGCGCGGCTGGACAGAGGCGGCATGCGCGAGCCATTCGGCATCCGACCATTGCGGCTGCGGCGGTCCGACGAGAAGCGACGCGGTCGCGGGCGGCTTCTCGGCCGCGAAGGCGACGGGATCCGCCTTCAACGGCATGAGGTGTCCATGCCTGTCCAGAAGCTCGAACTTGTAATGCGCGCCCTTCACAACGCCGGGAACGAACAATTCCCAAACGCCGGCATCGTGCCGCAGTCGCATAGGGTGACGCCGCCCATCCCACGAATTGAAATCACCGACGATGCTGACACGGCGCGCATTCGCAGCCCAGACAGCAAACAGCGCACCTTCGACACCTTCATGCGTCATCGGCCGCGCACCGAGCACGTCTTCGAAATGACTGGGGCCTACACCGCGCACTGCACGCAAGGCCTGCGGATCGAGCACCGCGCCGAAGCGATATGGGTCCTCGCGCAACATCATCTCGTCACGACGATGAACGCGAAAGCGATAGACAGGCCTCGCGGCGGACTCGATCAGGGCAACGAAGAAACCCGCCTCATGCACCCGCTCCATCGGAACGAAATCACTGTCCGTCAACGCTATATCGACGTCCAGTGCGTCCGGCAAAAAGGCGCGTATCGACCAGCTACCCTCGGACACCGCATGGGGACCCAGAACAGCGAAGGGATCGCCGTGCCTGGCTTCCGCAATAGCATCAATGGCACCGGCTGATGGCAGATGCGACACGTGCCGCGAGGCCTCTGCTTGCGAGATCATGCTGGTTCCTTCCGGCGTTTCAGGATTTCGATGAGCCCCCGCACGGGGATATCGATCCAACCCGGCCGGTTGGCCGCCTCATAGGCGATTTCGTAGATCGCCTTGTTCATCAGATAAAAGTCGAGAAGGCGCTGCCGCACAGCGAGATCGGGGATCGCGGCGGCCGAATCGTGCAAAGCCTTGTCATGCGCCTCCAAAAAGATCTCCTGGACGAGACTGCGCCATGCCCGCGCAGCGGTCGCCACGCGGTCGCTGTGCTCCACAAACCTTTGCTCGACGTCACGCGCCGCCGTTGCCGCCGCATAATCGAACGAACGCAACATGCCCGCGACATCACGCAAATTGAGGTCCTTGGCACGACGCTGCTCCAACGGACGCCCCGGCTCTCCCTCGAAGTCGACAATAAGAACATCGTCCTTCACGATGAGCACCTGACCGAGATGATAGTCGCCATGTATGCGCGACTTCAGCCCCATCGGATGCGTGCGTGCGAGATCGTCGAGAAGAGCCTCGCATTCGGCGGCACGCGCCATGAGTTCGGCGATGAACGAGGATCCACCGCCGTCACGCCGCATGTCGGCGTCGAGACTTGCGAGCACTTTACGCAACCGCACTTTACTCTCGTCGGCGCTCGCATGGAGATCGTCCTGCATCAGAGGCTCCACTGCAAATGCCGGATCATGCGTGGGCGTCACCAAAGCGACATGCAGCTCCGCGGTTCGCCGCCCCAGCATTTCCGCATAAGGCAGATAGTCGGAATACACGGTCAGAAGATCGTGCTCCTTTTCTGCGCCAGGCAGAGACATTGTCTCGAGCCCGCGCTTCAAAGCCTCTACCGTCCAGCTCCACGCATCGCCCTGGTTACGAACAAAGGTCTGCAAAATACAGAGCGAAGTGGTGACGCCGTCAGGCTCGACTCGCTCCAGCGTACCGAGCAGGGCCGGCGCATGTTTGAACCCTGCAACCTCCGTCAGGAACCGGCCCATCTCGACTTCGGGATTGATGCCAGGCATCAGCCGCCGATAAAGCTTGAGAATCATCCGCTCGCCAATGGCTAGCGACGTGTTGCTCTGCTCTCCACCAACGCGCCGCACCTCCGCCGGCGTAACCGCGTCTTCCGCACGCAGACGATCCGTGCCGGCGAAGCGCAATCTGGCCCCCTCACTCAGGGCCATTTCACGCTCGCCATACATGCCCGCGATCAGTGCAGCGCCGAAACTCGGATCGGCATCGGCATCGTAGACAAGCCCCATCTTGCTGCCGCGACGCACACGCGCGACGGCATAGGGCAGGATCTGTTCATCTTCCCTGGTCTCATCGATTGTCAGCGGCGTGAAGTACGATTGCGTATCGCCGTTTTTCAAGGTCACCGCGAGACGAATGAGCAGATGCGTCTTGCCGGGACTTTCCTGCGGCAGGGCAACGAAGCCGCTTTGTGTAACGCTGGCGACGCCCACATCCTTTGCTGCGAACCAGCGGCGCGAAGTCAGAAAGCGCGGAGCCACCGCACGCTCGAATGCCTGCCGTTCGCGCTTTTCCAGAAGGTGTTCAGCACCACCGGTGAGAACGAGAGTGAAGAGCTCGGGCGCGGGCGTCGGGCCGAAACGCTCCTCGGCCGTGGTGCGCTCGAGCTGGAACCAGTAGAATCCGTGACCGGGCAAAGTCAGCAGATAGGGCAACCCGCCGACAGGTGGAAACACACTGCCCGCGCTCAATTCAACGGGCGTCGCGCCCTTGAACTCGCTGAGATCGAGTTCGACGGCTTGCGGCGCGCGCGACATATTCGCGACGCAGAGCAACACCTCGTCCTCGAACTCGCGCAGATAGGCGAGCACCTTTCGATTTGCCGGATAAAGGAAGCGCAAGCCACCGCGGCTCAGCGCCCGGCGGCGGCGGCGCACCGCGATCATGCGACGCGTCCAGTTCAACAAGCTTGAAGAACTCGCCAGCTGCGCCTCGACATTGACACTGCTGAAACCATAGATCGGGTCTTGAATCGCAGGTAGAAAGAGTCGTTGCGGATCTGCACGGCTGAACCCGCCATTGCGATCGGGCGTCCATTGCATCGGTGTACGCACACCGTCGCGGTCGCCGAGATAGATATTATCTCCCATGCCGATTTCGTCACCGTAATACAAAACGGGCGTTCCCGGCATAGTGAACAGGAGCGAGTTCAGCAATTCAATCTTCCGCCGGTCGTTCTCGAGCAAGGGCGCCAACCTGCGGCGAATGCCCAGGTTGATGCGCGCGCGCCTGTCGTTGGCGTAAAAGCTCCAGAGATAATCGCGCTCTCGATCGGTCACCATTTCGAGCGTCAACTCATCGTGATTACGCAGGAAGATCGCCCATTGCGTTCCCTCGGGAATCTCCGGTGTCTGCCGCATGATGTCGGTAATGGGATGCCGATCCTCCATGCCAAGCGCCATATACATGCGCGGCATCAGGGGGAAATGGAACGCCATATGGCATTCGTCGCCCTTCCCGAAATATTGCGCTGTCTCCTCCGGCCACTGATTGGCCTCGGCGAGCAACATGCGATCGGGATAGCGCGCATCCAATGCTGCACGAATCTTGCGGAGAATTTCGTGCGTCTCCGGAAGGTTCTCGCAATTGGTCCCGTCACGCTCGATCAGGTAAGGAATGGCGTCGAGACGCAGGCCGTCCACACCCATGTCGAGCCAATAATACATGATGTCGATAACCGCTTCGAGAACACGCGGATTATCGAAGTTCAGATCTGGCTGATGACTATAGAAACGATGCCAGTAATACGCCTTCGCCACCGGATCCAGAGTCCAGTTCGACGATTCAGTGTCGAGAAATATGATGCGTGCGTCCTTGTACGTCTGGTCGTTTTCCGCCCAGACATAGAAATCGCGCGCCGCGGAACCGGGCTTGGCCTTGCGCGCGCGCTGAAACCACGGATGCTGATCGGAGGTATGATTGATGACGAGTTCCGTAATGACACGAAGCCCGCGATCATGCGCCTCGCGAACAAAACGCCTGAAGTCACGCATCGACCCGTATGCCGGATTGATCCCGCGATAATCGGCGATGTCGTAACCGTCGTCGCGCAAGGGCGAGGGATAAAAGGGCATCAACCAGATCGTGTTGGCGCCCAGATCCCTGATGTAATCCAGCTTCTGCGTCACGCCCTCGAAATCGCCGATCCCCGTGTTATCGGAGTCGAAGAACGATTTTACATGCAGCTGGTAAATCACCGCATCGCGGTACCAGTCCTTCTCACCACGATCGATCATGCCTGCGCCCTCCATGAGGGCGGCAGCAATTTCCAGATCGCTACGGGCCCAAGCGCGGGCTCGATTGCGATTGTATGTGTCTTTCCGTGCAACGTGAAACGATTGCCGTTCAGAAGATCCTCGGCCTCGATAGCCGCCCAATCCGGAAGTTCGAACTTCCAGAGCGGAATTTCATATTGCGTCGCCTGCCGATTGTACGGGTCGAGATTGACGAGGACGATGATGCAATTGTCCCATTCTGGCGTATGCCGCGCATAAACGAGGACCTGATCGTTCGTCGAGAGCAATGGCAGAAAACCGCGAAAGTCCTGCAACGCGGCGTTCGTTCGCCGGATGCGGTTGAGCGCGCGAATGTGGTCCTTGATATTGCCGGGACGATCGAAATCGTAAGCGCGTATCTCATATTTTTCAGAATCGAGATATTCCTCCCGTCCTGGGATCGGCC
>JAQGKN010000335.1 GCA_028290085.1 Hyphomicrobiales bacterium | reverse complement strand
GATATCGACTATGCACATCGCGATTTTGTAAATTTGGTCGCGGCCGCGCTGCTGCTCGTCGTCGCCATGCTGATCACCTGGACGGTGGCGGCCCTCAACGAGAACGAGAAAAAGCAGCGCTGCTTCGAATCCGGCCGCAAGGATTGCGTCACCATCGCCACGCCGCCACGCGGGCTACGCATCCCCGCCCATTAAGAGGCTTCAGCCCGCCGCGTTATTGGCCGCGTGCTTGCGCTTCTTCACAACGATGCAAATCGCCAGCACCAGCGCCGCGCCGAGCGCACCGCCGATCATCTCCAGCGTCGTCTCGGACCAGGTGCCGAACATGCCGTGCAGACGCGGCTCGGACACCATGAGTTCACCCGCGACGAAGCCGAGCAGCGCTGCGCCCACCCAGACCATCCAGGGAAAGCGCTCGATCATGGTGATGACCAGCTGCGCGCCAAACACGATCAGCGGCACCGAGAGGCCAAGGCCCAGGATCACCAGCAGAGTCGAATCCTTTGCGACGGCGGCAATGGCGATCACATTGTCGAGCGACATCACCATGTCGGCGATTGCAACGATACGCACCGCCTGCCAGACGGACCCGGCCTGCTTGACGCTGGCCTCGTCCGTTTCGTCCGTCAGCAGCTTCACCGCGATCCAGACGAGCAGCACGCCGCCGCCGATCCGCAGATATGGCAGTGCGAGTAGCGACACGACCATCAGCGTGAAAATAATCCGCAGAACGATGGCGACACCCGCGCCCAGCACCACCCCGCGCCGACGGCTCTTGGGAGGAAGCCCACGGCACGCCAGCGCGATGACAACCGCATTGTCACCGGACAGGAGGATGTTGATCCAGATGATTTGAAGAAGCTGGAGCAGGAAAGAACCAGTGTCGCCGTCCATGCGCTAAAAATCCGTCGCGTGAGAATGGCTGTGCGTAAGCGGAGCCTCGTCGAGGGTCAAGCCCGGCGCCGCAATTGGATACCCAGCAAAAGGAGTGCCGACTCGATGCCTCGGACCATCTGCGCCAAGGTCGTGCGTGCTGCTCGACGCCGCCGCGCCAGCGGGAGACGTCCACGCGGACGCGGTACATGGATGAAGCCGGCCACTGCGATGTCTGACATGAGTGTCAGATAGAGAGTCTGGTTACAGACATAGGCGCCCGCATCGATGGAAAGCCGGGCCGGTATCCCCGCCCGGCGGAGAGACTCGGCCAGCCGCGCTGCGGGAACGCGGGAGGGCAGGGCAGGCGCTCCCTTCGCGGTCACATAACGTGTTGCTGACATGCGCCTCCGCGCATCCGCATGCAGCTGCGAGGTAAAATTGCCCGCACGCGTCTCGACGCTGAGCGTCTGGCGACGTCCTGCAAGGCCGATATGCAGCACGGCGTCCGGACGGACCCGCGCCATCAGCACTGCGAGACGCTCGGGCGCCCCGTCGAAGACCACGGGCAGAACATGGCGATCCAGCACGATCCCAAGCCGCGCGAACCGCCGCGTCGCGCCACCGCCGAGGTGGCGGACGATGGCTGCCGATGGGTTGGATGGCGCGCCCGGAAAAGCCCCGAAGCCGGTGACGAGAATGATCGGCAAATCTTGTCCCCCGCGCCATCGACCCCACACGGACGAGGGTCTTGCGCTATTTCCGCCACAGGTTGCGCATTGGTGCCAGGACCTGTGGCCCAGTCCCAATCTCGTCACCATTCCGGCGCAGGTATGTCAATTCAGCCGTTGATTGTGAGGAATGCATTAAGCGTTCGTCAATCTTTACGGGCTTTTTCATAGAGACCCGGCACGTCCGGGAAATCCTGAAGGATGTATCGCGTGAGTGAGCCTATGCCGGCAACGATGGACCAAAGCTCGCCGCGCCCCCAAGCGCGCAGGCGTCGCTTCGTAGGACCGCTCGTCGCCCTGACGCTGGCGGCCCTGCTCTCTGGCTGCATGGGAACCGGTCTCGACGGCATGAGCGCCTCGACCGGCAGCATGTTTGGCGCGAGCGATACGCAGGCTGCACGCACGACGCCGATTTTCATTGCCACGACGCGCAAAGTGACGTCCGGCATGCCTGGCGAGACTGTCGCCGACGGCGGCGCGCATTACTCGATTTCCATGGTCTCTGTGCCGCCCGGCCATCAGGCAGGTGCCGTCGAGGCCCCGTCATTTGGCAAGCCCAATCCGGCGAAGCATTTCGCCGTCGTCGGCGGGCGCGGCCTCGAGCCCGAGGACTTCCGCCTGCAGCTGGCGACTTATCTGTCGGGCCGCGTCGGCTCTAACCGCGATATCCTGCTGTATGTGCATGGCTTCAATACATCGCTCGACGAGGCCCGCTTCCGGCTGGCGCAACTCGTCAACGACGGGCGCTTCGGTGGCGTGGCAGTGCTCTTCACCTGGCCCTCCGAGTCGAACATGTTCTCCTATGTCTCCGACAAGGAGAGCGCCACCGCATCGCGCGATGCCCTGCAAAAGCTGATGAAAGACCTGTCTCAGGTCGAGGGCGTCGGCCGCGTGCATGTGCTCGCCCATTCCATGGGTGCTTGGCTCGCAATGGAAGCTTTGCGTGAAAACGCCATTGCAGGCAGCCGCAATCTCAACGGTCGCCTCGGCGACGTCATGCTGGCCGCGCCCGACATCGATCTGTCGGTCTTCCGCCAACAGCTGACGCGCATTCCTGGCGCCAACATCTCGATCTTCGTGTCCTCGCACGACCGTGCCCTGTCGCTGTCGAGCCGTCTCGCAGGCGCCCGCCCGCGTGTCGGCGCGCTTGATCCCGGCAGTGCCAAAGACCGGGCCGAGCTGACGAAGTTCGGCGTGAAGGTTTACGATCTTTCGTCCGAGTCCACTGGCTTCATTGGCCACAGCCTCTACGGCGACGTTCCGCAGGTGGTGCGCACGATCGGTGCCCAGCTGGGAGCGCCACGCCGCGAAGATTCCGCGATGACATCGATGATCGACGGCAACAGCGGAACCACCGTGGAATCCACGATGACACCGATGCCGGCTGCGCCCGCGCAGACGACGCCGCCATCGAACAATGTTTCGGCTAGCGATCTGCCCCCGCCGGTGCCGGTGCAGTAGGGGGCGCCAAAGCCCGTTGCCGTCATTGCGAGCGAAGCAAAGCAATCCAGTACGGTCTCGCGACTCCTGGATTGCCGCGTCGCTGCGCTCCTCGCAATGACGGGGTGCTAGCCAGCAACTTCCTTCTGCTGATAACCAAGCCGGTTGTTCAGCTCCTCGATCAAGCTCTCAGCCGCCTCGGCGATCACGGTGCCGGGCGGGAAGATCGCGCTGGCGCCTGCGTCGCGCACGGCCTGGAAATCCTGCGGCGGAATCACGCCGCCGACCACGATCATGATATCGGCGCGGCCCTGAGCCGCGAGTGCTGCGCGCAATTCCGGCACAAGCGTCAGATGGCCCGCCGCGAGCGACGAAATCCCAACGATATGCACGTTGTTGGCGACAGCCTGTGCCGCCGCCTCTTCGGGGGTCGCAAACAGCGGCCCGATATCAACCTCGAAGCCGAGGTCCGAGAAAGCCGAGGCAATCACCTTCTGTCCACGGTCATGCCCGTCTTGTCCGACCTTGGCGACGAGGATGCGCGGCTTGCGCCCCTCGTTTTCCATGAAGGCCTGCGTCACGCGCTGCACGCGCTCGACCGCGCTGTTCGCCCCTGCCTCGGCGCGATAGACGCCCGTGATGGTGCGGATGTCAGCGCGATGGCGGCCGAAGACTTTCTCCAGCGCATCCGAAATTTCACCCACGGTGGCCTTGGCGCGCGCGGCCTCGATGGACAGAGCGAGCAGATTGCCGTC
This sequence comes from Hyphomicrobiales bacterium, assembly GCA_028290085.1. Lineage (GTDB taxonomy): Bacteria > Pseudomonadota > Alphaproteobacteria > Rhizobiales > Beijerinckiaceae > Terripilifer. The sequence goes on along the minus strand of JAQGKN010000335.1, from coordinate 3,589 downwards.
AGCAGCCGCGCCCTCCGTCAACGCGTTCAACGCAGCCTCGACCGCAGCCGGGTCGCGCTCGGCCCGCAGTCGCCGCAGCTTTTCGATCTGCTGTTGGCGCACGGATGAATTGTCGACCTTCAGCACGTCGATGGGCGCTTCCGACGTCGGCTTGAACATGTTGACGCCAACAACGGCCTGACGCCCCGCATCGATGCGCGCTTGCGTGCGAGCCGCGGCTTCCTCGATGCGCAGTTTCGGAATGCCCGCGTCGATCGCCTTGGCCATGCCGCCGAGCTTCTCGATCTCGTCGATATGCGCCTGCGCCTTTTTGGCGAGTTCCGCCGTCAGGCGCTCGACATAGAAGGAGCCGCCCCATGGATCGATGATCCGCGTCGTGCCGCTTTCCTGTTGCAGGAAGAGCTGTGTGTTGCGCGCGATGCGGGCCGAGAAATCAGTCGGCAGCGCCAGCGCCTCGTCGAGTGCGTTGGTGTGCAGAGATTGCGTATGTCCCTGCGTCGCAGCCATCGCTTCGATCTGCGTGCGGATGACATTGTTGAACACGTCCTGCGCCGTCAGCGACCAGCCGCTGGTCTGCGAATGTGTGCGCAACGGCAGTGACTTCTCGGACTTGGGCTCGAACTGCTTCACGAGATTGGCCCAGAGCAGGCGCGCGGCGCGCAGCTTGGCGACCTCCATGAAAAAGTTCATGCCGATCGCCCAGAAGAAGGACAGGCGCGGCGCGAATTGGTCCACCGTCAGTCCGGCTGCGATGCCCGCGCGAATATATTCGACACCGTCGGCGAGCGTATAAGCGAGCTCGAGATCCTGCGTCGCACCCGCTTCCTGCATGTGGTAGCCGGAAATCGAAATCGAGTTGAACTTCGGCATACGCGACGAGGTGAACGCGAAAATATCGGAGATGATGCGCATCGATTGCGTGGGCGGGTAGATGTAGGTGTTGCGCACCATGAATTCTTTGAGAATGTCGTTCTGGATCGTGCCCGACAGTTTCGCCATGGGCACGCCCTGTTCTTCCGCCGCGACGATGAACAGCGCGAGCACGGGAAGAACCGCGCCGTTCATGGTCATCGACACCGACATCTGGTCGAGCGGAATGCCGGAAAACAAGGTGCGCATGTCGTAGATGGAATCGATGGCGACGCCCGCCATGCCGACATCGCCGCCGACGCGCGGATGATCTGAATCGTAACCGCGATGCGTCGCCAGATCGAAGGCGACCGACAGGCCCTTCTGGCCCGCCGCGAGATTGCGCCGGTAGAAGGCGTTGGAATCCTCAGCGGTCGAGAAGCCCGCATATTGGCGCACCGTCCACGGCTGGTTCACATACATGGTCGGGTAGGGGCCGCGCAGGTAAGGCGCAGCGCCGGGATACGTGTCGAGGAAATCGAGGCCGTCGACATCGTCGGCCGCATAGACGTTCTTGACCGGAATCGACTCGGGCGTCAGCCAGGGCGCGCCAGCGGGCAGCGGCGGCGACACGGACGCGGGACCGAAGGGCAGCGTGGAAAAATCAGGAATACGCGTCATGGGCGGTGTCCAGCTGTGAAACCTGTGTGGCGGCTCGTGCACGAACATTCAGAAATGGACTCTCGTCATTGCGAGCGGAGCGAAGCAATCCAGTACGGTCTCGCGACTCCTGGATTGCCGCGTCGCTGCGCTCCTCGCAATGACGAGCCCGCGGATTGTAGTCGTGCAAAAATCTCCAACGAGTAAGTAGAAATTACGACTGCTGCGCGCGTTCCAGGACCTCGATGAGGTCGCAACCCGCGAAGATGAATTCGGCGACGCCACCCGCACGCAGAGGCGCCTCGAGTTCGCCCGGCCGCCCGGCAGAATAGATATGGCGCGCGCCTGCGGCTGCGAGCGCGGTGGCGGTGGTCACACCCATGCTCGCGACGAGCGCGTCGGACGAGCAGATGCAGGCAAGCCGCGCGCCGCTGGCGGCAAAGCCTGCCGCGCTTTCTTCAGGCGTTGCGGAGCGCTCTGCAGCAACGGTCTCGAACCCGCCGGCCTCGAAGAAGCTGCGCGCAAACATGGCGCGCACGGTGAAATCGGCAATCGTGCCCAGCGTCGCCAGATACACGCGCGGGCGCTGGCCTGTGCGGGCGAGGACCCCGTCGGACTGGTCGCGCAGCCGCTCGAAATCCTGCGCCAGCCGCATCGGCGGAAACAATCCGGCTGCTGGCGAGATGGGCGCTTGCATCAAAACAGCGACATTGGCTTCCGCCAGATTGGGAAACTCGCTCGTGCCGGTCAGCGGATCCTTGCGACGCGCGACATTCTTCAGCCGTGCTGCCCGAACCTGTGCGACATCCTTCGACAAGGCAGGCAGATGCGCAACGATGCCACCTGCGGCTTCCGCCTGCTGGAAAAAGGCCCAAGCGGCCCCCGCGAGTTCGTCCGTCAGGGCCTCGAAGCCACCCGCGCCAGCCGCCGCATCGGCGACGCGGCCGAGGTTGGCCTCCTCGATCAGCACCAGCCGCGTGTTGCGCGCGAGCCTCCGGGCAAAATCGTCCGGAAGGCCAAGTGCCTGCGTAAACGGCAGCACGGTGAGATGATCGGCACCGCCGAGTCCGCCTGAAAAGGCGGCGACGGTGGCGCGCAGCAGGTTCACCCATGGGTCCCGCCGGCTCATCATCCGCCATGCGCTTTCCGCGTGCAGCACGACGGGCTTGGCCGCGAGACCGCAGGCCTGTTGGACTTGCTGCCAGAGGCGGCGAAGGGCACGCAGCTTGGCGATGGTGAGGAACTCGTCGGCATCTGCCGCCATGCGAAAGGCGATGCAATCGCGCGCTTGTTCCAGAGCGAGGCCGTTGGCTTCCAATGCCCTCAGCATGGTGACAGCCGCGCCGAGCGCGTAGGCCAGTTCCTGCGCCTCGGAGCCGCCACTGGCGTGCACAATGCGCCCGTCTGCCACGCAGATAGGCGCGATGAAGCCTGCGGCCCGCAGGCGCTGCACGGCGGGTACGAAGGTGGAACTGAGTGCGGACGCAGCGGAGCGGGCGGCATCGCCGACGGGATCAAGCCCGAAATGCACGCGCATGTCAGCGGGCGCCAGTTTGCGCGCGGCGATAAGCGAAGCGAGATGAGACGCGACCTGTTCTGCCTTGGCGCCCGCATCGATTTGAATCAAGACGCCTGTCTCGAGCACCACGCTCTCCAGCGCGCGTTCGATGGCCGCTGCCTCGGGTGAGAGACCAAAGCCATAGGCGCCCTCGGCTCCTTCAAAGACGAGATGGAGGCCGTTGGCGCCGTTCTCGAGGTCAGTCAGGGCCTGCGCATTGGCGGCGGCGCTATCTGGATGATCGACACGAGCGAGCATTTCCCAGGCGCCCTCATGCGCGGGCAGGATTGGTGTCGCGTGACTGGCGCGCGGATAGAGCGGCTGGATTGGCAAGCCGTCGTAGGTGCGCCCAACGAGTTTTTCGAAGGACCCGCCCTTCAGCACATGATCGACGAGCTTGCGCCAATGCGCCTCGTCCACGGCGGGGAAGTTCCCGGCAAGAACGGGCTCAGGAGTCAGCGTGGTTTTTGTAGAGGCGGCCATGGTGCCCGTTCATGTGATCGTGAGGCCACATTTCTCGCA
>JAQGKN010000170.1 GCA_028290085.1 Hyphomicrobiales bacterium | reverse complement strand
ATACGGCGGTGACCTGGCATACGACGGGCGTGAAAACCATCGACGAAGCCAAGAAGCAGGAGGTCATCGTCGGCGCGACCGGCCCCAACACGTCGGCGCAGCTGCCGCAGGTGATGAACGCGATTCTGGGCACCAAATTCCGCATCGTCAGTGGCTATCCCGGCGGCAACGAGATGAACCTCGCGATGGAAAGCGGCGAGATCGGATCACGCGGCAGCAATCCCTGGGCGTCGTGGAAGGCCACCAAGCCCGATTGGGTCAAGGACAAGAAGATCAACATCCTCGTGCAGATCGGCCTGACCAAGGCCGCCGATTTGCCCGACGTGCCGCTGTTGATCGATCTCGCGAAGAACGACGAAGACCGCGCGGTGCTGAAACTGATCTCGGCACCAGCCACCATCGGCCGCCCGCTCTTCGGACCGCCTGGCACGCCTGTCGAGCGCGTGCGCATTCTGCGCAAGGCCTTTGACGAGATGATCAAGGATCAGGCGTTTCTCGACGATGCGAAGCGCGAACGCCTCGACATCAACCCGGTTGCGGGCGCGGAACTGGAGCGCATCGTCGCCGAGATCGTCGCAACGCCAAAGCCCATCGCGGATCGCCTTTCCACCATCATCGCCGAGCCCGCGAAATAAAGCTCAGCTCCGGCTGCAGGCCGCGCTTCCCAACACGCAAAACGTCGCGCAATGCGGATGGTTGAGCGAGACGGGACGCGCGGCCTGTGCCAATGTCGTACCCAGCTCGAATTCCTCATCATAGGCGAGCAGCGTGCAGGCGAGGACGGCGGGTTTATCCGCCCCCTTGCGCTTCACCACCATGCGCGAAGACGAACACATCACGTCATGGGGCGACTTGCCGAGAATGCCCCAGCACGACTCCGTAATCTCGGGCACGTCGGCGGCCGCGTCCATCTCGGGAAACAACATCAGCGCGACAGGGTCCATCGCATCGAGTGGCAGGCCCTCGCGCGCGAAAAGTTCGGCATAACCTGCGCGTACTATGCTCTCGGATTCCCCTGAATAGAGCCGCCCCGCGACATTCAGCGCAAAGCCGTTGTCTGCGAGCCAGTGCAGCCCATCCAGCGTCGGCTGCCAGCTGCGCGGACCGCGTTCCAGTTCATGCAATTCCGCACTGTAATGATCGATGGAAACGCGCATTGTCAGCTTTGGGCCGTAGCGCGCATGCAGCGCGAGCAGTGGCGCTTTGTTGTTCTGCATGGGCTTCATCGCATTGGTCAGCACCAGCGCGTCGAGGCCTCGTCCGAGCACATCCGCCAGCATGGCCGGCAGGTCGCGATTGAGAAAAGGCTCGCCACCCGTGAAGCCGATCAGCCGCGTCGGCAGGCCATCGCGCGCGATCTCGTCGAGATATGCCGCGACCTCACCAGCGCTCATATAGACGAGGCGGTCGTTGCGCGGCGTGGACTCGATATAGCAACTGGCGCAGGCGAGATTGCAGAGAGTGCCGGTGTTGATCCACAGCGTGTCCAGCGCATCGAGCGCCACATGCGCGCGCTCCTCACCGCGCGCGGTGCGTTGAGGATCACGAAACTTTGCGGCATCGAGGCGCGGCGCGGGCCGTGCGGGCCAGACGAAATCGCGCGGCCCCTCTGCGTCCCAAACGATGCGCTCAGGCACCAGACTTTCGCCGCTCCGGCGCACTTCGCTTAGAGGAAGCACGTCGCAGCTCGGCCACAGGCCAGTGCCCAATGCCTTCGCATAGCTCTCAGGCAACGCGACGGCGCGCATTGCCGCGGCCGCACCAGCATGATCGTAATCGAGCGGCATATGCTCGACGATCAGGCTGCGCGGCGTCTTGCCGGGCGTGAGCAGGCTGAACCAGACGCGCGGCGTGCCGTCGTTTGCGGGCATGCCGATTGTCCCGGCATTGTGCCACATGCGTGCGCCCATCAGATGCGTGAAGGGCAGGCCGCAATGCCCGGCGACAATGCCGTCCACACCGGACTCGTTGAGATCGAGAGCCTTCACACGCGCGGGCGTCGAGGCAAAGACGAAGCGGCTCACGTCCGAAAGGCTGCCATGAATGACGGCGAGTCGCAGGCCGTTGATCTCCACATCGAGCCGGTGCGGACGCTCGCGCATCCACGCGCGCTGGGCGCTCGAAAGGGTGGCGCGGCCATGGGCGAACCAGCGGCGGGAGTCGAGGTCGCAGGTGCTGCCGGGCGCAAAGCCGCAGCCGCAATCATCGGCATTCTCTCCGAGCGCGATCTCGCAATTGCCCGCAACGACATGCACGCCACTGTCGCGCAGCAAATCGACGCAGGCGCCGCCGTCCGCGCCATAGGCGACGACATCCCCCGTACAAATCATGCGGGCCGGTGACACGCCGAGCCCGTGCGCCTGCGCGAGAAGTGCCTGCATAGCCTGGAGGTTGGAATAGGGACCGCCGAAGACGAGCAACGGCTGGTCGAAAACAAATGCGTCAATCATGCCCATCTTTTAGCCCGGATCGCAGGGCCGGCACGAGTGACGTGACGTCGCCGCCACGCGATTGTGATCGGCGTTGCTCAAGCTGGCAACTTCCCCAATTGGCGAGCCGGTCGACGTCTTCGGGCCGATCCACGTCCCACACCGGTGCCGTCTCATGCCAGGACAGTCCCGCCTGCACGAGACGAACGCGCGTCTGGGCCATCACATGCTCTGTGCCCCAAGGCATTTCCGAAAAGAGCAGGGTGCAGGGCGCACGCAGGCCCACGAGGCCGTAGCCGCCGTCTTCCGCCGGGCAAAACACGGCATCGCAGCCGTCCGCCAGCGCGCTTGCCGCTTCACGCAGAAGGGCTGGCGTCAGTACCGGGCAGTCCGTCCCGATTAGCAGCAACGGTCCATGCGCGGCCACGAAAGCCGCATGCATCCGCGCCCCCAGATCGCCGCCAGTCTGCGCCACGAGACCAACGCCGAAGCGCACGCCGCAAGCTGCGAAAAACGGATGCTCCGCATCGGGGCTGCACCAAAGCGTCACCGCGCCGAGCCCGGCATCCGTCGCCTGCGCCAGCATATGCCTCACGAGGCGCGCATGAAGATCGGCGGCACCTTGTCGGCCAAGCCGTGGGATGAGGCGCGTCTTCGCGGCCCCTGCGACAGGCGCACGCGCAAAGACGGCAATGGGGCAGGGCGCATCAGGGATCGCGAGGGACATAGCCATAGCTCCGGGCGAGCGCACGCGGATCTGCGCCGAGAAAATAGGCCGCGCGCAGCCGCCACATCAGAAAGATTGTCCGCCACGCGCCATGCCGGTCCCATCGGCGTCCCGAGGTGAGGGCCGGGCCTGCCAGACACGCGGGCGCGCTGATCCTGCGCAGGATGCGCGACAGGGCCAGATCCTCCATGATCGGCTGGTCAGGAAAACCGCCCACCTCTGTGAAAATCGCGCGCTGCACGAACATGGCCTGGTCGCCTGTTGCCATGCCGCTGAACCGCGAGCGCCAGTTCATCAGCCGCGCGATCATGGGCAGAAGCGGGGAGTGCCCCACAATCCGCACATCGAAGCGGCCCCAGACGCGAGTGGACAGCGAGAGTGCCTGCTGGATCGCCTCCAAAGCATCGCCGGGCAGCCGCGTGTCTGCGTGCAGGAAGAGCAAAATTGCGCCGCGCGCCTGCTTTGCGCCCGCATTCATCTGGCTGGCACGCCCGCGCGGCGCCTGCACGAGCCTGTCGCAAAGAGCGCCCGCGATGTCGCAGGTTGTGTCGCGGCTGCCACCATCGGCGACGATGACTTCGTGCCCCAGAGCGCGCCAGGACTGCAACGGACGCAGGACATCGGCGATGCCCTCGGCCTCGTCGAGAACCGGAATAATGATAGATATCTGATACAGGGCGTGGTCTCGTTCGGGCGGTGGAACAGGCAAGCCCACAGCTTGCATTCCGAAGGGCTGCTGTCCATACTTAGCGACACTTCCGGAGAATGGCCCCCGTGGCCGGGGCGCTCGTCGTCCGGACCTTCCTTCCCCGGAATATCAAGCGAAGACGAGACATGCGCTGGCCTTGCGGTCGGCATATCGCTCGCGGAACACGGGACGAAAAGAGCATTCAGGCGGTCCAGCCGCAACAGCTTCATCAAGAAGCGCGCCGGGCCGCGAGACAAGCACATCATGGCCACCAGCCCTAGAGGTCGCCCGCGCGAGAGCGGCGCGCCTGTTGGACTGGCCCGCGGTGAAGATCGCAAAAGCGACATCACACATCGAGACTGACGCGAAAAGGGAGAGATCAATATGCATGCTGATAAGCCGGACGGAAAAGTCGACGAGAAGGTCGGCTGGGGCTCGGATGTTGCCGCGCAGATGCTGCGTCGCTTCGGTTTTCCCTATGTGAGCCTGAACCCCGGCGCGAGCTATCGCGGCCTGCACGATTCGCTCGTCAACCACCTCGGCAATGCAGACCCGTCCATGCTGCTCTGCCTGCATGAGGATCACGCGGTTGGCATCGCCCATGGTTACGCCAAGGCGACCGGCGAGCCGATGGCCTGCGTGCTCCACTCCAACGTCGGCCTGATGCACGGCATGATGGCGCTCTACAACGCTTGGTGCGACCGCGTGCCGATGTTCGTGCTCGGCGCCACCGGCCCGGTCGATGCTTCGCAGCGTCGCCCGTGGATCGACTGGATCCACACTTCGGCCGATCAGGGCGGCCTGATCCGCGACTTCATCAAGTGGGACAACCAGCCGACCTCGGCGGATGCTCTCGTTGAAGCCATGGCGCGCGCCAACATCATCACGCGCAGCCAGCCGACGGCCCCCGTCTATATCTGCCTCGACGCCGGCTTGCAGGAAGCCGAACTCGAGAAGGAGCCCACCTGGCCCGATCTCGACCGCCTGAAGCCGCCAGCCCCACCGCGGGCCGCCAAGGTGGATCTCGACGCAGCCGTGAAGCTGCTGAAGGACGCAAAGCGCCCCGTGATCCTGTGCGGCAAGACCGCATGGTCGCAGGAATCGTGGGATGCTCGCGTAGCGCTCGCCGAGCGTCTGGGCGCTGTCGTCATGACGGACCTGAAGAACCGCGCGTCCTTCCCCACCGATCATCCGGCTCATGCCGTGTCGCCCTTCAATCAGGTCGGCCGCGCTCCGGGACGTGTCGGTGAAATCCTCGAACAGGCCGACGTCGTCCTGGCGCTTGAATGGGTCGATCTCGCGAGCGCCCTGCGCATCAAGAAGGACGGCCCACTCGAGGCCAAGGTCATCGCGACCAGCCTCGACCAGTACCTCCACAACGGCGCCCATGCGAACTATCAGGCGCTGCCGTCGGTCGAC
>JAQGKN010000169.1 GCA_028290085.1 Hyphomicrobiales bacterium | reverse complement strand
GGCCCACCGTCGCGGCTAAGGCGCAGCCAATACTAGGAATGACGATCACCGACTCGCGTCGCAACGACGCTGTGCGGCCGCATTTTCTCGAATTCGACGATTCGCTGGAAACCGGCGAGCCTTATGCGCACATGATTTTCAACCGCGACCTGCTCGCGGAGCTGGATCGGCAGATTGATTCGCTCGAAATCGAAGTTCTGCGCCAGTCCGTCCTGCGTGCTCAGCCGGGCGCGCGTTCTGTCGGAATCCGGTTGGCAGATGGCTCTACGCATTCCGCATTGCTTCTCATTGGCGCGGATGGAGCTCGTTCCCGGATTCGTGACGCACTTGGAATCGGAACCGTTGGCCATGATTATGGCCGCTCTGCCATTGTGGCGACTCTCGCACACACGGGCGATCATGAAGGGCGGGCCGTACAGCATTTCCTGCCCACGGGGCCTTCCGCCATGCTGCCGCTGCCGGGGCGGCGCTCTTCAATCGTCTGGACAGAGCGCACGGATGACGCCGCAGCCATCTTGGCGTTGCCGGACGATGAATTCGTGGGGGAACTCGAGCGTCGGTTTGGCTATCGATTGGGCGCTCTCACGCTGGAAGATCGGCCGGCTGCGTTTCCACTCCGGCTGCGGATTGCCAGACGGTTTACGGGTGAGCGTGTGGCTCTCCTGGGCGACGCGGCACGCGCAGTTCATCCGTTGGCAGGACAGGGGTTGAACCTTGCTTTTCGCGATATCGGCGCGCTGGTCGACAGTTTGGCAACGCAGTCGAGACTAGGACTGGATATCGGCGACGATGCTGTCCTTGATGATTATCAACGCGCTCGTTTCTTCGATTCCGTGACGATGGCCGCAACAATGGACGGGCTTCATGCCTTGTTTTCGAACGACGTGGCCGCCCTCCGATTGCTGCGCGATCTCGGCCTCGGCCTCGTTAACCGATCGGGTCCACTAAAACAGAGCCTGATCAGTGAAGCCGCCGGACTGCGGGGCCAGGTGCCTGCGCTGCTTCGCGGCAGGTTGCCGTAGCCGGTCAGCCGTCCAGAACGCGGGCCTCATCGGGCAGCATGATCGGGATACCATCTCGAATGGGGTAGGCGAGCCGAGCGGTGCGCGAAATCAACTCCTGTCGCTCGCGATCATATTCGAGCGTCGCCTTGCTCAACGGACACACGAGCACTTCCAGCAACCGCGGGTCGATCCGCGATGGCTCGGGTGCTTTGTTCTGGCTGTCACCGACAGAATCTTCTGACTGGTTCGAGTTTGTGGTCATTGCGCCTCACTGAAGGCTCGAGATCGGGCCGTGGCCACGGGCCAGCTCGATCTCGGTGATGGCGACAAGTACTTCGGCTCTCGAACGCAACGTGTCCGCCACGAGGAGCGCCTGCTTTTCGTCCGGACCAAAGGGGCTCATCATGGCCAGGGCGTTGACGAGGGCTTCGTTCGGAGTCTGCTCAATGCCCTTCCAGTCGATTTTCAGCCGGTTCGCTTCAGCAAAGTCGCGGAGTGCACGCAGTACCCCAGCACGGTCCACTTCCGACTCGCCTGTGTGGATGTCGAAATCGGTTGCGAACTCGTCGTAGCTGACGATGCACTGGCGATAGGGAGTGAGGACGCTCAACTCGTTGACGATACGAAAGCGCGCGAGCCCGGTTAGGGTCAGCATGTAGCGGCCGTCGCCGGTTTCTGCGATTTGGGTGATCCGGCCTGCGCACCCAACCTGATGAAGAACGGGAGTTTCTTCGTCGCCGTTATCGCCGCGTGGTTGAATCATCCCAATGATTCGATCCAGTTTGAAGGCATCGTCGATCATCGCAATGTAGCGCGGCTCGAACACGTTGAGCGGCAATTCTCCCCGAGGGAGGAGCAGTGCGGAACTCAGCGGAAAAACGGCGATGACTGCGGGTACATCGTCGGGACCAGCGGGCGGATGATTAATGCCCATGACCGTCCTGCCTTTCATTCATGAGAACAGCAGCGTCGAAAGTTTCCGGCGTGTCTGCGCCGTGTCGGGGTCCATCGGGCCCCACGCGTCGAAGAGTTGCAACAACTGCTGTCGCGCGCGATCGTCCTGCCAGCTCCGGTCCTGCTTGATGATCAGCAAGAGTGCCTCGGCCGCCTCCTGGCGCCGGTTGCGGGCATTGAGCGCCAAGGCGAGGTCGAAGCGGGCTTGGTGGTCGGATGGGTCTTGGGCGATCCGCCGCTCCAGGGCTGGAATGTCTCCCAGGTCGGCCGCTTGTACCGCCAGATCCAGAGCCGCCTTTGCTGCGACGATCCGGGGATCCGATGGAACGTCCGCCGGAACGTGGTCCAGGACCGCTTGCGCCTCGTCCAGCAGTCCTTGGGCTACCAAGGTCCGCGAAAGGCCGGCCAGAGCACCGACATCTTCCGGCTGCGAGGCAAGAACGGCGGAAAATATTTCTGCCGCCGCCTCTGGGTTGCCATCGGCCAGTGCGGCTTCCGCGTCGGCGATCATCGCTTCCACGCCGTCGTCGACGGGACCAACGAGCCGTTCAATGAAGCCTTTGATTTGGCTTTCCGGCAGCGCTCCTACAAAGCCGTCCACCGGACGGCCGTTTTGGAACGCGACGACCGCGGGGATGGACTTGATGCCCAGCTGCCCGGCAATCTGAGGATGCTCGTCGATATTCATTTTGACGAGCT
>JAQGKN010000137.1 GCA_028290085.1 Hyphomicrobiales bacterium | reverse complement strand
ATAGTGAGCGCAATGAGGTAACTCATCGAAGGCTCCGAACTGCCCGCTGACCTACGTGTGGGATGCTCAGGCCGAAGCTTGCCGAAACTTCTTCATCCCCAACAAGTAGTTGAGCATCACACTTGAGCGACAATTTTACAACCGCAGTGAACGTCATCAGACGAACAGGTGTAAAATCACGTTTCATGACGCGAAAATTCGGAAGCGCTACATTTCCGCATTTTAAAATTTCGATCTATTTGAGAACATTTTCGATGCGCCGGTCAGGAATGAGCCACATAAGCGCAGTCAGCGCATAGAATGCGAGGCCTGCGAGCGGAGCGAAGAACCAGTCGGCCAACATCCCCAAAATATACAGGATCGGAGAGATCTTGCCTTTCCAGTCGGTCCCGATGGCCCGCGCCAGCACGCTGCCTTTTCCCTCCAGCTTGATAAGGCGCAATTGCAGCACGGAATAAGCAATGGCGCAGGCTAGAAGGTTGGCCCCGTAGACCAGTGTGGGCAGTCTTGAGAAATGGTTCTCGCCCATCCATCCTGTCGAAAATGGAATGAGGGAAAGCCAGAACAGAAGATGCAGGTTCGACCAGAGCACGGCTCCGTTCACGTGGCCGACACTATAGAGCATGTGGTGATGGTTATTCCAATAGATGCCAATGTATATGAAGCTGAGCACGTAACTGGTGAACACCGGCCAGAGCGCCCAAAGTTCTGCAAACTCTACGCTGTGCGGAATCTTGAGCTCGAGAACCATGATCGTAAGAACGATTGCCAGCACGCCATCGCTGAACGCCTCAAGTCGATTTTTGTGCATGGTATCCCCTGGAACTTCTTGACCGGCATTTCGAGCCACTTAGGCGGATCGCCGAAGGCGCAGCGCGCCCATTACGAAAATAAAGATATCGCCGAGCGTGTCGAGCGCGCGATCGGGCACGCACCTGCTCCCTCAGGCGCCACCACACTTTCCGTTCAGTCAAATGAAAGGCGGCACGAGGAAACCCAAGCCATCGGTTATCGTTTTCCTCAGGTCGCTGCTCCTTTGCCTGCTTGGGATGTGGCCTTCGCAATGATCGGACCCAACGATGCCTGTCATTTGGCCGGAAATTCCCTATGCCCCGTGGCGCGAGACATGTTCCGCCCTGCATCTCTTTACCCAAATCGTCGGCAAATATCGCCTGGCCCGAACAGCCTGGATCAACCACTCATGGCATGCGACGCTCTATCCCAATGCTCGCGGCTTCACGACAGGACTCGGCCCTGACGCAAGCGGCGGTGTCGAACTCAGCTTTGATTTAATTTCGCATCATGTGCTGGGCGCGACCACCGATGGGCGCACCGCCAGCTTCGCATTGGGGCCTATGTCGGTCGCGACATTCCACGCGCATGTGCTCGACCTGTTGCAAGCCATCGGCGCGACGCCGGAATTCAACGACACTCCCAATGAAATCCCGAACGCCATCCCCTTCAGTCAGGACACTCGCCTGCGCCACTACGATTCCGACGCGGCGAACCGCTTTTTCCGCGCAAGTATCGCCGTTGCCAATGTGCTGCAAACCTTTCGGACAGCCTTTATCGGCAAGGTCAGCCCCGTGCATTTGTTTTGGGGGAGCTTTGATCTTGCCGTAACGCGGTTCTCCGGCGCGCGGGCACCTCTTCACCCTGGCGGGATTCCTGGCCTTCCCGACGACGTCACGCGTGAAGCCTACAGTCACGAAGTCTCGTCCGCAGGGTTTTGGCCTGGAGGTGGAGGAACTGACTTCCCCGCCTTCTATTCCTACGCCTACCCTGCACCCGCCGGTTTTGCGACCGCGCGGGTTGTCCCAGACCAGGCCTATTACGACGCGACTTCTGGCGAGTTCCTGCTGCCTTACGACGCCGTGCGTGTCGCAGCTGATCCCGAAGGGACGCTCTTGTCGTTTCTGGAAAGCACCTACCGCGCCGCCGCAAGTCTCGGACACTGGAACGTAGCCGAACTCGAATGCGAAATAGGGATCGCCGGGAAGCCGCGACGTGTCTAAGGCGCTCTTACGTCGCCGTTTCAAGGCGACTTGAGTCCGACTGCGGTTGCATGTCTGGTGCCTCCCGGACATGCCCGAGCGCTTCCAGCACCGCGCCGACGACGTCCACCACGCCGACGTCGCCGCCCTTTTCGTCGCGAACATGCACGGCAATGGGGACTGGCGTTTTGCCGCTCAGCAAAGCATCGCTCGCCAGTTGGCGGGCTGCTTTCGCGGCGTCTGCAATTGCACTTTCATTATCTGGAAGGATGTCGCCGACGAGATCTTCAGCCACCGATTTCACCGTGCAAACATCGAAGAAAAAACGTCTCATGCAGCCCTCCAACAGGTTCGCCAGAAAATGCAGCGGTATCGGCAAAGGTCTTGTGCGCTAGCGCACATGACGACGTTGCGTACGACATCGCACGTTGAAAGCGACACGCCGAGGGCGGCTTAACCGGGCCCGATGTTCGCTTACAACGTAGATGCACGCATGTCAGAAAGCGGCCGTTCGTAAGAGAAATTCAGCGGTCATCGCCGGCTGATGACAAGCACACCTAGTCATTTCATGAGGTTTCATTTTATTAACCACATGAGATGCTGTCCTCGTTTACGTCTCCAACGAGGGTGGATTCAAATGATTGCGAGCACCACGGTAGACACCAACATTGCACCAAGATCTGCGACCACCACCGCGACAGACACTTGGAAGGCAGCGCTTCTAGAGGCTGGAACAGAAAGCCGATCACAATATCGCAAGGACTTAGACACAGCCAAGAGCGCAATCTGGCCGTATTTCGCCACATACTTGGGTATGGCGGAGGCAGAATCCAAAAGCCGTAACGATTACAGCGGCTCATTCAACACTGCCATGCTGGCCTTGAACCAATCAGAGGCCAGTCTAAAGCATGCAAAATTGCTGGCACAAACCGCAGTGCAAATTAACGAAATCAATATCTGCCGCAACCAGATTACAGTGATGAAGACTCTGATGAAAAACACGATGAAGCCGACACTCGCTTCGCGTGATCCGGTGAAGGTAAAGGCCGCCCATGACACGATTTATCGTGAAAAAGGTAAATTTGATGTAATAATGCGTCGATTGTTGAGCCAACCATGAAATGCAGCTTCAAAAGAAGCTCGCAGACGTCCTGACGCTGGCTAAACTTTCGTCAGGGCGCTCTGTGAACGCAGTTCACACGGCGAGAGATCCGATCGCTCACCGTATGAGCGCGGGGTGTTGGCGAGGGCCTGCGGCGTCCGAGGACGCGGGGCCGACTGTGACGCGAGACGCTCGGTGGCAGGCGGTTGCGCGGTGCGCTCCAAAACAATGGATCCGCCACCCTTGGCCGCCGGAAGCGCCTTGTTGCGCTCTCCGCGTCGTGTAGAAATGCGGGCAGCCCCTGCGGAACGCCCCATGACAATAGAATTTGCGCGCTTCGACATGTCCGCCCCCGACGACATGAGCGGGCTCGCGGCAACCCTCGATACAATCGGGCCGGTCACGCGCCTCGCCGTGCTCGCCAAGGTCGAGGGCACAGCCACCATCAACGATTATTCCCGCGGCCTCGCGCTGCGCGCCATGACGGATTGCCTGGCAGCGCAGGGTGTCCACGCTGACACCGAAACGCAGATCGTTCTGTCCACGGGGTGCGAAGGCATTATCTCGCCTGGCGGCATGCTCTTCTTCGAGCGCACGGCAGGCACCACACGCTTTCCCGGATTGGCTCTCGGCATGGCGCGTTCCGAGCCGCTCACGCCGCAGCAACTGCTCGCCACCGACCATGCTCGCATTGCCGCGCAGGTGACGCGCGCTGCCATTCGCACAAGTGGCCTTGATGCGGCCGATGTCGCACTCGTCCTGATGAAGAGTCCTGTGCTCACACATGCGGCAGCCGTGAGCCTGTCGCCTGCACATCGCGCACGCGCCAATTCAACTGCTCTTTCACGAGGCGTCGCGGCCTTGGGAATTGGGCTGGCTTTGGGGGAAATCGAAGACAGCGAGATCAATGATGCAGCAATCGCCGGCCGGCCCGATCTTTATGCCCGACGGGGCATGGTGTTCTCGGGCACGGAAACCCTGCGCTGCGAAGCCATCGTCCTCGGCAACCGTCCGGGTTTTGCGCTCGCACTCCACTGCGGCACGATTGCTGACCTGATAGATCTCGACGCGTTGGCGAGCGTGCTCGCACCGGATGCCGTCGATCCGCTCACACAAGTGCGGCTGATGGCGAAAAGTGGGCGCATCGCAGGCGCTTTCTTCAAGGCGGGCGCGCGGCCCGATGGCCGCATCCGGGGGCAGCGCACCACCCTGTTTTCAAGCGAGCTCGATTCAGACAAGCATCTGCGCGCAGCCGCCTCCGGTGTCCTTGGCGCATTGCTCGGCGATGCGCGGACCTTCATTTCCGGGGGCGCCGAGCATCAGGCGGCCCCGGGTGGCGCGGTCTTTGCTGCGCTGGTGACGGAATAGACAGAACCGCAAAGCTAGAGGACCCGATGCAGCCTTTCATTTTTCTGGACGAGCA
>JAQGKN010000656.1 GCA_028290085.1 Hyphomicrobiales bacterium | reverse complement strand
ATCGACCTCAACCTCGCGCCTCCGATATTGCTGAGTAGCCTGCTTGCTCATCTCGCTCAGGATCAAGAGAGCGCCGAGTCCGCCGCGGATTTCATCATTCAGCGACGGCCGAAGCCGCAAGCCACCCAGACTTCTGCTGCGGAAAGTCCGTTCCGCACGATTTCGGAGCTCGAACAATCTGGTCTTTCAGCAGACCTGGTGAGCGTTTTGAAACCCTACCTCACCGTGTTCAGTGGAAGAGCGCAAATCGACCCTCGTCTTGCGCCCGACGAGGTTCTAGCCGCGCTTCCGGAGATGAGCGAGGCCCGCCTCCGCAACCTGCTGGACCTCAGGCGCGCAAATTCGCAGGATGCGAATGCTTGGCAACGTGAGGCGGGTCCTGCAGCAGGGCTCCTCTCGCTCGATCCGGGCAACGCAGCGCGGATACGGATCGACGTGACTCTGGCAAGCGGCTTCCGCAAGACATCCGAGGTCGTCGCCACGCACTTTCAGGACGATCGCGAGCCCTATCGGATCCTGTCTTGGGACGACGCTCCGGGGACATCTGCGCCCGACGCGCGCTCGGGAGATAACAGATGACTTCGCTGTTCGGAACAGCCGTCCGCCTCTGGGACCGCTTCATGGCAGAAACGGCGCTGACTTGCGAGGATCTCGCTGGCCGGTTCGTGAGGCCGAAAGCTGTTGTGGTCAGGCAGGTCTCGGCGAAGAGCTTCGAGGTGGTGCATGTGTCGGCGAGTCGCCGGATGCTTGGCCTGATCGAGGTCGGGTCGCGCGAGAACGCGCCGCTTTCCGGCGATTTGCAGGCCGCGTTGAATGGAGCACAGATCGAACTTGTGCTGCTCGCCGAAGGCTTCCTCTTCAAGGAAATGACGCTGCCGGCGCAAGCCGGCTCTTTCCTGCAGCAGATCATCTCGAACCAGATCGATCGGCTGACGCCCTGGACGAGCGACTGCGCAATCTTCGGCTTCGCCGAACGCGGCATTGTCGATTCCAAACTGCTCGTCACGGTTGCGGTGACCGACAAGAGGCGGGTCGCTCCCATTCTCGACATCCTTTCGGTCTGCAAGCCCCAGGTTGTGCACATGATCGTTGCGCCGGCCGAAGACGGGGCGCCGCCAATCCTGGTCTCTGCTCCGCTCTGCATGGGCGATCCGCGCCCGTTCGCACTGCGTCGGGCTCTCGCGACGGCCTTCATAGCCCTCTGGGGGCTGGTTGCCGTCGACCAAGTCTACGCGACCTGGATGGCGGGGCGTTATCAGGACGAGATCCAGGCGACGAATGCGGAGATCGCACAGCGTCGCGCAAGTCTGCTCTCGCCGGGTGTTCTGACCGATGAGGGTAGGGCGCTCCTGGCGCGCAAGAAGAGCGGCCCCGTCGCGACCTTGCTCCTGGAGGATCTCTCGGCTCTTTTGCCGGACGACACTTATCTGACGGAATTCGAACTCGACGGATCGAAGCTTCGCATCGCCGGCACGTCCCTCGATGCGACCCGGCTGATCGGCTTTCTAGAGGGGTCGGGACGCGTTTCGAACGTCACCTTTTATGCGCCGACCACGCGCAGCCGATCCAATCCCGGCGAGCGTTTCTTCATCGAAGCGGTCGTGCGCGATCGCCTGGGAGGCAAGTCATGAGCGTTCATGTGTCGGCCCTCAACTTCCGGTCATCCGCGACGAAATATCTCGCGCTCGGCCTCTACATGTTTTGCCTGCTCGGGGGCTTGTTCGTCATCTGGAATGCGCATGACGATCTGAACCTGGAAGAGCTGCAGGCTTCGGCTGCGCGGGATCGCTTGGAACTCCTGCAGAACCGGCGCCGTGCAGGACCGGAGTCGTTCGACGACTATGGGCTGCAACCCGGAGACCAGTTCCTCGGCAGCGACAAGGTGACGGTGGCGGCGGCCGAATTGCAGCGTCGGGTCGCGTCTGAGGTCACGGCAGCAGGCGGCGGAGTCATCTCTTCGCGTATCGAACGCAGTATGGTCGCCGAGAACGACGGCGAACTGCGACTTGCAGTCGAATTCGAAATCGAGCAATCGAGCCTGCAGGGGCTGCTCTATAATATCGAGGCCTCCACGCCTTTCATCTTCGTCGAGAAGCTCGGGGTTCGCAGCCGGAGCGAAACGGCCGAAAGCGTTGCGCAACCAAGACTGAGGGTCGCCCTGCTCATCAGCGCCACGTGGCGGGAACAGAAGTCATGAACCGAAGGCTCAGAGCCCGCACGCGATTGCTCCTGCTCGCCACAGCGCTTGTGGCGGCGCCGGGCTGTCTGCTGGCGGGGGAGGGCGCCTCCCTGCAGCCCGCAGCACCTGCAGAGCCGGTCCCGCTCTGGCGCATTCCGGCTTCGCAGCTCAACGGGATGCGTCTGAGACCTCTGTTCTCGCCGGCGCGCCGACCTGCGCCCGTCATCGAGGTGAAAACGCCCGCGTTCGTCCCGCCGACCGCGAAGGAGGAGATTCAGCCCCCGTCGGCGACACTTGTCGGCGTCCTGCTGGGGCCCGACAACCTTTCAGTGGCCATCCTGTCGCTGCCCGGCAAGCGGCGGCCGCAACGCATTCACGTCGGTGAAACATTCGAGAACTGGAGGCTGGCCAGCATCGCCAGAGACCAAGTCGTGTTTCATACAGCGGAGCGGACGGCAATTCTGGAAATGCAGCCCCGCAAGATCATCTCGACCACCAGGGCCGCCAATACTGGCATTCCCAATCAGTATGGCGATTGAATGAAAGCGTCGATGTGGGTCAGGAGCCAGGCCGCAAATATGCCCAGCGACAGATAGGGGCCGAACGGCATTTTGCTCTTGAGGTCCAATCGGCCCGCCAGGAATGCCCTGAGCAAGGCGACGGTCCCGGCGCTTGCGGTCGCAACAATGAGCATCGGCCCAATGCCCGAGATGTCGCACCAGAGGCCTCCGGCCGCCACCAGTTTCAGGTCACCGAGACCGATGCCATCGATGCCACGCCACAAACGGTAGAATAGGAACACGGCAAGCAGAAGCGAGCCGCCGAACAGGGCCGCTACGAGAGCTTCCGACAAGGGGGGCGATCCGACGAT
>JAQGKN010000661.1 GCA_028290085.1 Hyphomicrobiales bacterium | reverse complement strand
TATCAGACCTGTTTCCAGACGCATCATCTGCAGTTCGGCTATGACGCGAACGAGACGCTGTGGACCAGCGGTGGCGGCCCGGTGATCGGCTGGATCAATACCAAGCTGCTCGACGAGACGGGTGACATCCAGAAGGCGCAAGGCTGGACGGCGCTGGTGCTCGACACCAACGGCAATGGCAAGCGCGACGATTATGTCGAGCCCAACCGGCCGGTCGATCCGACCAAGGACAAGCGCATCGTCGCGCCGCTCTATGCGGTGATGCCGCATCCCACCGACGGCTCGGTGTGGGGTGCCTATCGCGCCAATCCCGGCGCGGTCGTGCGTCTCGCGCCTGGCGCCAATCCGCCCGAGACAGCGCTGGCCGAGATCTACAATGTGCCGGCGCCGGGCTTCGGCCCGCGTGGTGGCGACATCGACAAGAACGGCGTGGTCTGGGTGTCGCTCGCCAGCGGTCATCTCGGCAGCTTCGACCGCCGCAAATGCACGGCGCCGCTGAATGGCCCGAAGGCGACCGGTAATCATTGTCCCGAGGGCTGGGCCTTCTATAAATACCCTGGTCCCGGCTTCGACGACATCGGCGATAACAGCGCGGAATCGAGCTATTACACCTGGGTCGATCAGCACAATACGTTCGGTCTGGGCGAGGACGTGCCGATGTCGACGGGCAATCTCAACGACGGTCTGATCGCGTTCAAGGACGGCAAGATGGTCGTGCTGCGCGTTCCCTATCCGCTCGGCTTCTATGCCAAGGGCTTCGATGGCCGCATCGACGATGCCCAGGCCGGCTGGAAGGGTCGTGGCCTCTGGACCACCAACGGCGACCGGACACCCTGGTTGATCGAGGGCGGCAAGGGAAGCAAGCCTTTGACCGCGCATTTCCAGCTGAGGCCGGATCCGCTGGCCCATTGAGCTGCCAATAGTGCCTGATCCCGCCGGTGTTTTCGTTGGGATGTGAGGGCCTTCTGAGAATGGGGCGTACAACCGAGAGGTGTGGCGCCCCATTTTGTTAACAGCCTTTAAGCTATTTCAATGGCCTCGGCCTCAGGTTATGGAATGATTGAAGCGAAAACCAAGGACTCCAGAAACTCAAGCAACCGACACTGGCCTATCGTCCGCGCGAGGACCCGATGATCTCATTGCTGTTCGAGCGAGGATACCTGCGTTCGCTGCCTGACCAAGACCCGGATTACGCGTTTGCTGCCGTCCGCTGCGCTGCGGATCAGGATTATGTCGATCCCGTCATCGACGTCGACATCGTCTTCGCACAGCTGGCAGATTTCATTCAGCCGCATGCCCGTAAAGAGCGCGATCAACGGTATCCAGAAGCGGGCACGGCGGGGTTTATTCGAACCTGCTGTTCTGTAGCGGCGCATGTCATCTACGCACCCCGTGAACAGGGGCGCTGAAAAGACGGTGCATAGCTCGCCATCCGTAAAAGGCAGCCGACGTTTTTCTTTTGAAGCCCCGTGGGCAAGGCGCAATCCGTTCGCTGTGTTGCGCCCTATGAGATGCTCATTCACGGCAAACTCCATGAGGGCGCCGAAGGCGGTGAGATAGCTGTTGGCCGTACCAATCGACATAGGCGAGCCGAGCTGTTCATCCGACATCTTCAAAACTTCGGTGACCGACAATCGGTCAAACCTTTTTGTCCAGTTCGGTGGCAGGCGAGCGATGATCTCCTGAAGTTGTCTCGCCTTCTCTCGGGTCAGTTGACTTGTAAGCGTGTCAGCACCGAGAGCCTCTAGGAACAGCCGGTCTTGCGCTGCCTGCTTGAGCTTCGTTTTGGGCGATTTGGTCTTTTTGCTTCGATCGGCCCGAAAGCGGGAAACGAGGTCCCGCAAGGTCACGGCTTCCCCCATATCGACCGCCGATCTCGATGTAATCCCCCGGAAGCGCTCATTGGGCGAGAGCGGAAGCGAGGGCACGAAGCGGCTAATCAGCCGCCTCTCGTTCTCGATGCCGTTCGACACGCGTGAAGGAAACGCTGCCGGGCGGGAAATCAAGGCCTTCAGCTTCTAGGAACTCCGCCGTCTTCTGCGCCACCAGACGGGGGGTATTTGTGTCTTCAAGGTCGGTCAAATAGGAAAAGTCAACGAGCCGTTCCTCGTTCACGGCGCCAGCATCGAGCGCCTCGGCACGCCTTTCGGCATCAATGAACCATTTTGCTGCAAGGGCCCATGCTCGCTGCTCGGATATCGCTACAGCGGGAGATGCGGACGGCGAACGGACCGATTTGGTAGCGGCTAGATCGAACTCAGCTCGAACTTTTATGATTTCGAGCGAGAGGCGCCGCTTCGCCTCTGCCAAATCTGCGGTTTTCAGAGAGCGCCGGATCTCTGTTTTCCCGACCACGTTGCGAAGAGCGTCAGGAACGCGCTGCCTTAGCCAATACGTACCGCCGCGACGCTGAAGGCAATGCGGTAAAGCGGGCTTTTTCGGGGGCCTGTGTACCAGTTGGGTGTACCAGACAGCCGCAAGAAGCCCTTGAAATCAAGCACATTCTTGATATCGCACGAGGTTTGAATGATTTGGTGGAGCCAGACGGAAGCTCCCCTCAAACAGTGGTCGGCCCCCATTGGGTGATCCGACGTCGCGCACCTTTGCGGGTGTCCGGTGCGATCCCCGCGCTCATACATGACCCTCAAGCTGTCGGCGCAACTCGCCACGCATCAGTTTACCGAGGTGCGAACGGGGAACGCTTTGAACAACAGCCACTTTGGCCAGACGCGCACCCGGGATTCTCGCCTCGAGCCAAACCGCGAGATCGTCTGCATTGGGCGCGATATCTGCGACCACAGCAGCCCAAAGTTCCGGGTTCCCACGTGCACCCATAGCGGCGACTACACCAGCGTCGCGTATCCCGGGATAGGTGGAGATGACCTGCTGGACAGCCTCCGAATTGACCTTCACCCCGCCGATATTGAGCACGTCATCGCTGCGCCCCATGATTTCAAGGCAGCCGCTCGAATCGAGACGTCCAAGGTCGCCGGGAGCACACCACGCCGTATTCGCTGGCTCGAATCCGCTCAGGCCGCGCCACGGGCTGGCATAGCTATCCGACCGGACCTGGACGTGCCCCTCCTTGCCGGCGGGCAGAGCTTCGCCCCCCGGCCCAACGATGCGGATGTCTTTGACGGGAAGAAAAAGCAGCCGATCGCCCCGGCGGAGCAGAAAATCGCCTGCCGCAATGCCAGCGCCCCCCCCTTCGGTCGAGCTATAGCTGTCGATCACGGTTGCGCACAGTTCGCTTCGCAGCCGGGTCACCAACGCGCTGTTCAAAGGCCCGCCGCCACAAATGATGCTATCGAGGCTCGGAATCGGGAACCTCATGCCGGCCATGGCTGCGGCCGCGGCCGTCAACTGCGCGGGCGATCCCACCAGTTGATGGATGCCATAGACACTTGTCATGTGCAGGGCTTCTTCAGCCGATGTGGCGAAGCAGGTCGTCTGACCGATGCACAGGGGAAGCAGCGCCCGCGCAAAGCCGAAGTTGGTGGATAGTCCGGCCATGCACAAAGTGCGCGGCCAAGGCTGCGCGAGCGAACTCGAGAGCCGCTCCTGGATGCGCCGCCAGACGGAGACCTCCGTCTGCGCGACGGCCTTCGGCAGGCCTGTCGAGCCGGACGTAATGCTCACGCGACAGACATCGTTCTCGCCGAATGCCGTGGCGTTCACCGAGGCCTCCGCACCTTCCGAGGCGATGAACCAATCATCGGTCACGTGTTGCTGGTTGAATGCCGGGTGACCCGACTCGAATTCATCCACCAGTATCAGCCGGGTTCCCAGCGTTGTAGCGAACCCACGGAGCTCGGACCTGATCGACACCGACGGGATGCCCAATTGGAACAAGGCCAGCGCAACGACCACATGGCGTGCTGGATCGTTCACATCAATCGCGACCAGGTCGTGCTTTGTGAGTTCAAGCTGCCGCAACTTCGCTGCGACCGCCAGGGTACTGCCGACGAGCATACGGTATGTGACGATCCGATCCGCCAGCAGCATAGCGGGCTTGTCCGGCCACAGCCGCGCCGAGCGGAATATCGCGTTCAAAATAGTCATCGGTCAGGCCTCAAAATTCAGGAGCGGCATCAAGGGTGTGATTAACGGCCCGGGCTTTTCAACGCCCGATCGACAAAGCTCCGGTCCAATACTGCGTCCACTTCAATTGCGGGATCGCTGATGAGGCCATCTTCTTTGAAGAAGAGGACAACTTTGCGCAGGCTTTGAGCATTGACATTGCCGTCGGCACTCAGGCCGCTCGGGACGATGTACTTGTAAAGTTCGCGGTCCGTCAGGTCAGTGCGACGGCTCAGAACATCGATCACCCTCGCCGCGTTGGGACCGCCAAAGCGGCCGTCCTTCAGCGCCAGAATATAATCCTGCGCGCCCCGGATGTAGGCGCGCGTGAAACGATCAGCCTTGTCTGTGCTCGCCTCCACGATTCGCGTGAGGGTCGACTCGGCGGTGAGCCTCGCGTCAATTGCTTTATTGGCGAAAGCGCCGTACACGCGAATCCCCTGTACTAGCTGCGGATCGGAACCACCAGAGCGATCAGTGTTGCAGGAGAAACCCGCATTCGCCGACATGCATCGAATTCCAGGCGATTGCAAGAACACAAACTACCACGAGATGCCTCGCGACAGCGACGGAGACATGCATTGATCCCGGCCTGCGCGGCAAATTCCTCCTTTCGTGATCAGCAGAAAGACGATGGGCCGACAAAGCAGTCAGTCAGGGCGTAGATCTTGATTGTCCGTCCACTCCGGGGATCACGATGCTGCCTATGGTCATCGCTCCGCCGTCATACCAGAGCACGGCGATGAAGGTCACGGACAGAAGCAACGTATTAATGATACCGCCGGCGAGGTCGAC
>JAQGKN010000083.1 GCA_028290085.1 Hyphomicrobiales bacterium | reverse complement strand
TGTGGATCTGCTGGTTCGCGACCTATCTCGCTAATTACGGCCTGACCACCTGGCTGCCGAGCGTTTATCAGCAGATCTTCAAGCTGCCGATCGAGCAGGCACTCAGCTGCGGACTGATCTCGAACCTTCTCGGTTTGGCGAGCAGCGTCGCCTGCGCGCTGCTCATCGACCGGGTGGGCCGCCGGCTTTGGTTCGCCGCCGCCTTCGGCGGTTCAGCCATCGCTCTCCTGAGCTTGTGGGCGATCGGACCGACGACGCCCGAACGCGTGCTGATCTGCTCGACGCTGAGCTTCATGTGTATCAGCACCCTGTCGCTTGCCATGTATCTTTACACATCGGAAATGTATCCGACGCGGGTGCGCGCACTGGGCACAGGCGCCGCAACCGCATGGCTGCGCATCGCCTCCATAATCGGGCCGATAACCGTCGGCACCCTGGTGTCAACCGGCGGGCTCGGCACCGTATTCGGCCTGTTCGGGAGCGTCGTGCTGATCGCTGCTGTCGTCATCCTTGCGTTCGGCACGGAGACAAAGGGCAAGGTGCTGGAAGACGTGTCGCCCTAATGAAGATCGACATCCACCATCACTTCCTACCGCCGGCCCATGTCGTGCAGGAGTCGCGTCGCGTGAAGAAAGCCCATGCGACGCCGCAGGAGCGACTGGCCAACTGGTCGCCGCAGCGAGCACTCGACACCATGGATGCGAATGGGATCGGCTTCGCCATTGCCTCGATCTCGACGCCGGGCGTCTGGTTCGGCGACGCAGCCGAGGCGGCAGGAATCGCCCGGGACTGGAACGATTACGCGGCGGCGCAAGCGCAGGCGCATCCGGACCGGTTCGGTTTCTTCGCGACCCTCCCTTTACCCGCGCCAGACTACAGCGAGCGCGAAATCGAACGCGCGTTTGGCGACCTTCGCGCCGACGGCGTCGCGTTGTTCACCAATTACGACGGCAGGTATCCGGGTGACGGGGCCTTCGCGCCTGTTTTCGCGGAATTGAACCGGCGCGCGGCGATCGTTTACGTCCACCCGACCTTTCCTGCCTATGGCGAGACCGTTCCCGGCGTGATGCCACATGTTGTAGAGTTCGCGTTCGAGACGGTGCGCGCGGTGATCTCGCTGCTGGTTTCAGGTGCGTTGGCGCGCTATCCGCGCATCCGCTGGATCTTCTCGCATGCGGGCGGCAGCCTGCCGATCCTTGTCGACAGGCTGGAACGGCTGCTCGAAACACCTGAAAACGCCGGGGCCATTCCGAATGGCGTCCGCGCGGCCCTCGGCGCTCTGTACTTCGACATCGCTGGCGCGAGTTCGAATGTGGCCCTCGCCGCGCTGCGCGCCGTCGTGCCAATGTCCCAAATTCTCTATGGATCGGACTCCCCGTTCGTGTCACCGCAAAAGGGTATCGCGACCCTCACGAGCGCAACGCTGACTCTGCAGGAACGATCAGCAATCGAGTGTGACAACGCTCTTCGCCTCCTGCCGCGCCTATCAGGAATCACGGCCAGATAAGTTACGCACGCGCCAGCGGCGTTTTAGCGTGCGGCGGCTGCCGCAGCGTTCACGTTGCTCGTAAACTCTCTTCTTTATCGTGGTGATAGCCGGGACGCTTACGGGGGCGGCGGTGCTGGCCATTGGTAACGCCTATGCTTTTTCCATTTGCCGTCGCACCAAGCTCTGGCTTTCTGAAGACAAGATCTTGAAAGCGAGAAAGTTCTGCTCTCGCACGACGGGCCGTATGCGATAATTCGATTACGAATCGCCCACGCGACAATTTTAATCCATGGGACTTGCATGCAACTCACAACTCCACGCATCCTGACGTTTATTGTATCCCTTATCTTGGCTTTGCTCGCTATCGCGAGCCTCTATATGCGCATCCCGACCATTGGCCTCTGGATTAATGGGCATCGGTTCTGGATGATGGTAGCGGCCTACGTGATCCTCGCGCTCGGCGTGGTCATGCGAGGGCTCTGAAGGCGCCCCCCAAGGACCGCCGGCCGGAGCGCACCCGCCCGAGTGCGTTCCCTAGAAACTGCTGCCGGGCTGGGTCAAAAAGCTGATCTCCTCCGCTGTCGACGTCCGCCCCAAGGCTCCATTGCGGTGCGGAAAGCGCCCGAATCTCTGAATGATGTCTCTATGTTGTGTCGCATAGCTCAAAGCGTTTTCGGCGTCTGCCACGCGATCTGTCGGCGCGCTCTTCGCGAGGTGCTCAAAAAGGCGTACACTCTCCTTTTGATCGGCAAGCGTTTCGGAATGTTCAAAAGGCAAGATGAGAAAGAACGACTCGAAAAAGGCGACCTGCCATGTCCTGCCGCTCTCAACCGCCTCTCTGGCCAGGTCGAGGGCGATCTGATCGTATGCAAAGCTTTCGGGCTGGTCTCGAAAAGCGTTTCGTGGGACCTGATCGAATAAAATCACGAGGCTCACAAAGCCACGGAGATCGGCTTTCCAGGAAAGCAGTTCGGGACTTGGCCATTGCTTCAACAGCGGAACGAATTGACTCCGAATAATCTGGTCGAAGCTCGCATCTTTGCGGAACCACTCCGGACGGGCGCAAGGTTGAGAGCCAAACCAGAAATTGAATAATCCGGCGTACGAAGGCATCGCTCAACTCCGACCACCAGCATAGAAAACTAGCACAATTTGGCCCATCGCGCCGGATCCCGACAAGGACAGCGTGCTATCGGGAATCTTATCAGTTGTTGCCGGCACTGGACTTCCACGCGTCCCGGAGACGCGTTTGTGAGACGCCCGGCGGCCGAACCGCCGCGCCCTATGCCGCGCCGGCCAGCGCCATTGCGGGTCGTGCTGGTGACAACTCCTGCTGTCGAAGTCACAGGAGACGCCAAACTCACTGAGATGACGCTGATGGTCTTATCGAAAGCCGCCCATGGGAGACAAGCTCACTTTGGGCCTCTGATGTAATCGAGGAAGGCGCGAAGCGGCGGCGGCGTCAGGCGGCGGCCGGAGTAGTAAAGGAAAGGGCCGGAGAAATTCTGCCACCAGTCCCCCAGCACCGGCTCGAGCGCGCCGCGGTCGAGATGCGGACGCAGCCAGTCTTCGAAGAGGTGCACGATCCCGAGGCCGGCCACGGCCATTTCGACGGCCAAATCTGTGCCCGAACCTACGCGCACGATCAGAGGCCCCTGCGGCTCCACGCGCACGATCTCCCCGTCGCGCTCGAATTCCCAGGGGCTCGTCAGCGCGCCGCTCGAAAAGCGCCCGAGCAGACAGGCGTGGGCGAGAAGATCGCGCGGATGTTCGGGCCGCCCGCGCCGGTCGAGATATGCGGGCGCGGCCGCCGTCGCGAAGCGCTGCACGCGCGGGCCAATCGGCATTGCGATCATGTCCTGCTCAAGCCGGTCGTCGTAGCGGATGCCGGCGTCGCAGCCTTCCGCGATCGCATCG
>JAQGKN010000053.1 GCA_028290085.1 Hyphomicrobiales bacterium | reverse complement strand
TGCTCGTGTCGGCACCATTGCTCGATCACCCGGCCTTCTGGTGGCTTGGCCTGGGCACAGAGGTGCCCCGCAGCAATGACTGGCGTCCATTCGTGCCGTGGTTCGGCGTCATGCTCGTGGGCGTGCTGTTGGGCCGCCAGATCATCGCGCGCGGGCTCCCCGCGCGACTGTCAAACTGGCAGCCGTCCGGTATTGGGGGGTGCGGCCTCGTTTTCGGCGGCAAGCATTCGCTCCTCGTCTATCTGGTGCATCAGCCGATCTTCATCGCTGTGATCTTCGTCATCGCCAAGATCGCGGGACCGCAGCATATGCCTGCGAGCGAGCCCTTCGCGCAGGCGTGCGAAGCGCAATGCGTGACGTCCAGCGGCAACGCGAATTATTGCAAACGCGTCTGCGGCTGCATCGTCGAACAGGCGCAGGCGCAAAATCTCTGGCGCGGCGTCATGGCCAACAAGTTGAGCCCCGAAGAGCACACGCGCTTCACCGATCTCACGAAGAGCTGCGCGCGCTTCGAGACGGATGGAAATTTGCGCTAATCGCCCGGTGTGAGCATGGATTCCGGCCGCACGAGCCTGTCGAAATCCTCGGCGCTCACGAAGCCCATGCCCACTGCTTCCTCGCGCAGGGTCGTGCCCTTTTCATGCGCTGACTTGGCGACCTTGGCCGCCTTGTCGTAACCGATGTGCGGCGCGAGCGCCGTCACCAGCATGAGCGAGCGTCCGAGCAGATCGGCGATGCGCTCGCGATTGGGCGTGATGCCCTCGACGCAATTGGCGCGGAAACTATTGGCGGCATCGCCGAGCAGCGAGATGGATTCCAGCAGGGCGAAAGCGAGCACGGGCTTGAACACGTTCAGCTCGAAGTGCCCCTGCGAACCCGCGACCGTCACCGTTGTCTGATTGCCGAAGACGCGCGTGCAGACCATGGTCATAGCCTCGGCCTGCGTCGGGTTGACCTTGCCGGGCATGATGGATGATCCCGGCTCATTCTCAGGCAGCGAGATCTCGCCGAGACCCGAGCGCGGGCCGCTGCCGAGCAAGCGCAGATCGTTGGCAATCTTGAACAGACCGGCCGCCGCCGCGTTCAACGCACCGTGCACTGAGACGAGCGCATCGTGCGAGGCCAAAGCCTCGAATTTGTTGGGCGCGGTCACAAAGGGAAGGCTGGTCAACTCCGCCATGCGCGCGGCGAAGCCTTCTGCAAAACCGTGGTGCGTGTTGAGCCCTGTTCCGACAGCCGTACCGCCCTGAGCAAGCGGATAGAGGTCTGGCAACACCCGTCGGATGCGCATCGCGGCGAGTGTGCATTGCGCGGCATAGCCGGAAAATTCCTGACCCAGCGTCACTGGCGTCGCATCCTGCAGATGCGTGCGGCCGATCTTGACGATGTCGGCGAAGGCTTTCGCCTTTTCGTCGAGGGCCTGCGCAAGATCATCGAGCGCCGGCAGCAGGTGGGTCGTGATTTCCCGCGCGGCGGCGACATGGATCGCGGTCGGGAAGGAATCGTTGGAGGATTGGCCGAGATTGACGTGATCGTTGGGATGAACGGGCGATTTCGTCCCGCGCGCCCCGCCGAGCGCCTCGTTGGCGCAATTGGCGATAACCTCGTTGGCGTTCATGTTGCTCTGGGTGCCGGAGCCGGTCTGCCAGACGACGAGCGGGAATTCCTCATCGAACTCGCCATCCACGACCTGCTGCGCGGCAACGACTATGGCTTCGGCGAGCCTTGCATCGAGCGCGCCGAGATCGCGGTTTACCTCGGCCGCTACTCGCTTGACGAGCCCGAGCGCGTGCACGAGCGGCGCGGGCATATGCTGGCCGCCAATGCGGAAGTTCTGCAGGGAGCGTTGCGTTTGCGCGCCCCAGTAGCGTTCGGCGGGGACATCGATTGGCCCGAAGGAATCGGTTTCCACCCGCGAGCCTTGAGTGCGGGCATCGCGTCCGTCATTGCTCGTGCTTGCCAAGTCCGAAACTCCGCTGATCAGCAGGCTCGCAGACGACGGATCCGGCTTTTCGGATCAATCGCTGCCGGTGCGCGAGAAGCGATGGCCCATGATGAGCGTATCAAGGCCCGTCTGCCAATTGGCGTCGGAAGCGAAATCCGAGCCCGAGCCGATCGACAGCAATTCGATGAGACGATTGCGGGCACGATTGACGCGGCTCTTCATCGTGCCAACGGCGCAATTGCAGATACCGGCGGCTTCCTCGTAGGACATGCCGGACGCGCCGATGAGCACGAGTGCCTCGCGCTGGTCGGCGGGCAGCTTCTGCAGCGCTTCACGGAAGTCCAGGAAATCCATGTGGCCGTTCTGCGCGGGCGCAGTCGCGAGACGTGCGGCGATGGTCCCCTCGGAATCGGAGACTTCGCGGCGGCGCTTGCGATATTCGGAATAGTAGATGTTACGCAGGATCGTGAACAGCCATGCGGGCATGTTCGTGCCTTCAACGAAGGATCCGAGATTGCTCCAGGCCTTCACGAGGGTTTCCTGCACGAGGTCGTCGGCGCGGTCCGGATTGCCACAGAGCGACACCGCGAAGGCGCGCAGATTGGGAATCGCGGACAGAAGGTCCGACTTGAGCTGGGGGCTCGCCTGCATCGTTCCGCTTGCCTCCCTCACTCGCCACCCTCTTTTTTTCCACCCAGACCATTGAGCAGGTCCAGGAAACGATCGGGAATAGGCTGATTCAGCACGTCGTCGTAAACCGACTTCAGCTGGCGTTCGATATAGGCTTTCACGTTGGGTCCCGGCTTGACGCCGCCGCCCTCGATCACCTCAATGGTGTCAGAAATCTGGCTTCCTGCGGCTTGCCCTGACAGCTGGCCGGACGGGCTCACGACCTGGCTCACCACCGCAACCCCGCCATCCCTCGAGCGCACAGCTGGCCTCGCAGGAATGGTACGAGGCTTTTTTCTGGTATTATCATCCATA
>JAQGKN010000028.1 GCA_028290085.1 Hyphomicrobiales bacterium | reverse complement strand
CGCAACGGGACAGCTGGTGAATGCGGATGGCTATAAAATCGTCCCCGCGATCACGATTCCACCGACCGCGACCGACATTATCGTCAGCGATAGCGGACTTGTGAGTGTGCGTCTCGACACACAAACTGCACTTCAGCAGGTCGGACAACTCACTATTTCCAACTTCGCCAATGAAACGGGTCTCGAACCGCTTGGCGGCAATCTCTACCGCACGACGAGCGCATCTGGGACAGCTGTCGCGGCGGTTCCTGGCGATCCGGGTTTTGCGACCATCAAGCAGGGCTATCTCGAAAGCTCGAATGTCGATCCTGTGCGTGAGATCACTGATCTCATCGCGGCGCAGCGGGCATACGAGATGAACTCCAAGGTCATCACTGCGGCAGATCAGATGGCCCAAACGATTTCAACGGGCATGAGGTAACATCATGAGGGCCAGTGGCGCATTGCTTCTTGCTGCGCTTTCGCTGTGCGGCGGGTCGGTTCTTGCTGCGGAGACCGAGCTCGCAGTTCCGCTGCGCACGATCTGTCCGGGTGACGTCATCAGCGCGACGATGCTCGTCGATCGTTCCTTCGATCTGCGTGACGGACAGGGCGGTGCCTTTGTCCGTCTGCCGACGTCGTTGGAAGGCAAAGTGTCGAAGCGGACGTTGCTGGCCAATCAGCCGATCCCGGTACTCGCTGTCGAAGAACAAAGACTGGCGCTCGTCGGGCGGCAGATCCGCGTTGAATACCAGGAGGGCGGGCTCGGCATTTCGACCGTTGGTTCGGTGCTGCAGGCTGGCGCGCTGGGTGAGACGATCAGCGTACGTATTCTCGACGGCGGGCGCGTGGTCTTCGGTACTGTCGAGCGTGACGGCAGCGTGCGCGTGCACGACGGGGGATCGTAAGCATGTGGGGACGTGGTATCGTCGTCGCGCTGTTGGTTGCAGCATCCGCGTTTTCTGCACAGGCGCAGTCCCGCATCAAGGATATCGCCAGCCTTCAGGGCGTGCGCGACAATCAGCTTGTCGGATACGGCCTCGTCGTGGGCCTGAACGGCACCGGCGATTCACTCCGTAATTCCGTTTTCACGGACCAGTCGCTGCAGTCCATGCTCGATCGCATGGGTGTGAGTGTTGCCAATGGCACGTTGCGCACGCGAAATGTCGCGGCTGTGATCGTCACCGCAGATGTGCCCGCGTTTGCTGGTCGCGGTAGCCGCCTGGATGTTACTGTATCGTCGCTTGGCGATGCGTCTTCGCTCATGGGCGGTACGCTCGTCATCACGCCGCTCGCGGGTGTGGATGGCGTGACCTATGCCGTCGCGCAAGGGCAGGTCGCTGTCACTGGGTTCCAAGCAATCGGCCAGGCCGAAACTGTGACGCAGGGTGTTCCAACTGCCGCGCGAATCACAAACGGCGCCATCATCGAGCGCGAATTGCCAGGGCGGTTTGCCGAACTCGGACCGATGGTCCTCGAGTTGCGCAATCCCGATTTCAAGACCGTGGTCGAAATGGTCGATGCGGTGAATGATTACACGCAACGCCGTTATGGCATGCGCAGCGCCACGGAACGAGACTTTCGCAGCATCGTCCTTTCAAAGCCGGCAAAGGTCAGTCCTACGCGTTGCATGGCAGAGATCGGCGATTTGACGGTGGTGCTGGATGTCCCAGCGCGCGTCGTCCTCGATGCGCGCTCGGGCACGGTTGTCATCGGACAGGATGTTCAAATTTCGACAGTGGCAGTCACACACGGAAATCTGACCGTGCGGGTCACGGAGAAGCCGGTCGTTTCCCAGCCTGCTCCATTTTCAAAGGGGCAGACGACAGTGACGCCCCAGACGCAAATCGGTGTAGACCAGGATGGTGGGCCAATCGCGGTTGTGGGCGGAACGACGCTCAAATCACTCGTGCGCGGGCTCAATCAAATGGGCCTCAAACCGAATGCCATCATCGCGATCCTGCAGGCGATCAAAACGGCTGGTGCATTGCAGGCTGATCTCGTCGTCCAGTAACAGCTCGACACAAGCTTGCGGAGCGATGTTCATCCCGTCGATGAATATCGGAGATTGGCTTGGTCATGCGTGTGAGGAGCTGGATTGCACGAACTGCCTGCGCATCGCTCATGGCGTCGTCCATGTGCCTTGGCGTCAGTGTTCCTGCTCTGGCCGTAGGCGATACGCCGGAGGTTGCGGCGCCTCCCTCAAAGCCTCTCGATTTGCGCGCGCGGCCCAAGAGGCTGTCGCCAAAGGCCCCGAATCAAGCTGCCAAACCCGCGGCTCATGCAAAACCCGCGGTCAAAAAGCCCGCACGCTCTGCATCATCTAGCAAGGCACTGGCTGTGAACCCAGACGATATTCCAAAACTTGTATTACGCGATCCAGAAGCATCGAAGCCTACTGCTGCCCTCAAGGGCGCGGCCGGTTCTGCTGCTGAGCCCGCAGTCAAGAGTGAAGCACCCAAGGCTGCGCCTGCGCGCGCGCCCGAGATCAAAGTCTCTTCCAACGACGCTGCTATTGCGAAATTTTGCAGCTCTCTATCTCCCGCGGCCTCGGATGGCCGCCTTGCGTGGGAAGCGCGTCGTATGGAGGAAATGGAAACTCGGCTACGTGAGACGATCGCGGAGCTGGAGGCCAAGCGCGCCGAGACTGCTGACTGGTTGAAGCGGCGCGAGGAGGCCATGAAGATGGCGGATGAATCCGTCGTCGCAATCTATTCAAAGATGAAGCCCGACGCCGCCGCCGCGCAATTCTCCGCGATGGACGAGAGTGGCGCCGCAGCCATTCTCATCAAACTCGATCCACGCGCCGCCAGCACTGTGCTCAACGAGATTGAAGCCAATCGGGCCGCGCGAATCGCGGCCGAAATGGCAGGTGTCGGTATCCGCCGTGAAATTGCCAGGAGCATGCCGTGAAGATCGTCGGGGTGTTATTCCTGCTCGTTGGTGTGACCGGTTGCGCGCGTTTGCAGGAAACTGGTCGCGAACCATCGATGACGCCGATCGGCAGTGGTCTTTATGCACCTGTTCAGGGCTTCCCAGGCTCCGCGCCGGCATATGGCGCGCGCAACGGAATGGTTTCGCTCTGGGACGACTCGCGGGGTGACTTGTTTCGTGACCCGCGCGCTTCGAAGATCGGCGATGTAATTACCGTCAGTATTTCCATCAACGACCGCGCAACGATGGGAAACACTACGGATCGTTCGACGGACGCTAAGGCCACGAGCAGTTTCAACGCAGGCATCTCACTCGGGCCCGGCTACAAGGCGGATGGCTCGCTCGACATCGAATCCAAGTCGTCCGCCACGGGCAAAGGCAATATCGACAGGGCTGAAAAGATTCAGCTGTCGATTGCGGCTGTGGTCACGGATGTGATGCCGAATGGTAATCTGCTGATCAGCGGGTCGCAGGAAGTTCGCGTGAATTATGAGCTGCGTCTGCTCAATATCGCAGGTGTCGTGCGACCGCGCGACGTCTCGCGTGACAACATGATCTCCTACGAGAAGATTGCGGAAGCTCGCATCTCCTACGGCGGTCGTGGACGCGTGAGCGAAGTGCAGCAGCCGGCGTATGTGCATCAGATCTACGACACTCTCAAGCCTTTCTGAGGATCCCGATGGCTGCGAAGAAACATGCGGCCGCTACGAGCGGTCAGAAAGGTAGCGGCGGCGCGCTCGTTCCGCTTGTGCTGTTGACCTTGTTGGCTGCCGGTGCGGGCGCAGCACAGGGATTGCAGTCGTTCAATTTTATTCAGGGCGCCGGACCGGCGAAGCCTGGCAGTGCTGAGGTTGTCGAGGCACCTGTTGCTGCGCCAGCGCATGGCGCACCTGCGAAAGCCGAAGGTGGTCACGGGGCGCCAGCTGGTGGTCACGGCGCACCGGCGGCAGCCGCTGAGGCGGTGCCCGTTAAGCTCCCATCGAAGATCGTTATTCGAGACTTGCCGCCGGTTGTGACCAATGTGGCGATGCCTTCCGATTCGTGGGTTCGGCTCGAGGCATCCATTGTCTACGACCAGGCTGATATCGCGAGACCGGAAATACTCGTCACAGAAATCGCGGGCGACATGATGGCGTTTTTGCGAAGCGTTTCGCTGCGTGAAATCCAGGGGTCGGAAGGCCTGATGTTTCTGCGGCAGGATTTGAAAGAGCGAATTGCGCTGCGCGCGGACCACAAGGTTCGAGATCTCGTGATCCAGACGCTGGTGGTACAATAATGAAAATCTCCCGGCCGATTCTGGCTGCCGCATTCCTCGTGGCTTTGGGTGGTGCCGCAGCGGCACAGACGCTCGATCTCGGCGCGCTGCTGCCGCAAGGCGGTGGGTCCGTCACGGGCCGCATCGTCCAGATGGCGGCTATTCTCACGGTGCTTTCGCTGGCGCCCGGTTTGCTCGTGATGGTGACGAGCTTCACGCGATTCGCTGTTGCGCTGTCGTTCCTGCGCTCTGGTGTGGGTATGCAGAGCACACCGGCCAATCTTGTGCTGATCAGCCTGGCCTTGTTCATGACGTTCTTCGTGATGTCGCCCGTGTTCGAAAAGTCCTGGAACGAAGGTCTTCGTCCACTCATGGACAATGAGATCAACGAGAAGGATGCGTTCCCGCGAATCGTTACGCCATTCCGGGAGTTCATGCTGTCTCAGGTGCGTGACAAAGATCTCGCTATGTTCGAAGAACTCGCGCGTTCGGATCTTAAATCGTCTGACAGAGCAGCGACGGACTTGCGAGTTCTCGTACCGGCGTTCATGATTTCGGAACTGCGCAGGGGATTCGAAATCGGCTTTCTCATCGTTTTGCCGTTCCTTGTGATCGACATGATCGTTTCAACACTCACCATGTCGATGGGCATGATGATGTTGCCACCCTCAGTGATTGCCTTGCCGCTAAAGGTATTGTTTTTCGTTCTCATCGATGGATGGAACATGGTGATCGGAAGTCTCATCCGCTCTTACGGATGAATTTCTCGTGAGCTGTTTCATTATGGGTAACGAAGTGTTAAGTGCGTTTTGAGATTGTTAACCATACGGTGGATCGAGGGTGCTCATGCACCTCGGCGGCATGATGCCCCTCTACTGTACCGGTGAGAGCCCGGTATGCCACTTCTTCGGAGATCAATAGGGATACGCGCATGACCAGTCTTCTCACCAATGCCTCGGCGATCGTGGCGCTGCAAAATCTGAACGCCACAAACAGGTCAATGCAGACGACGCAGGACCGGATCTCGACCGGCATGCGCGTCAACAATGCCTCGGACAATGCGGCCTATTGGGCTATCGCCACGACCATGAGATCTGACAACAGTGCTCTTTCGACCGTGAAAGATGCGCTTGGAATGGGCTCTGCAACGGTGGACGTCACTGCATCTGCGATGACGAGCACGTCCGATCTTGTGAGCCAGATCAAATCGAAGCTGGTCGCGGCGCGCGAGCCGGGTCTCGACCGAGCAAAAGTTCAGGCCGAAATCTCGCAGCTGCAGAAGCAGCTCAAGAGCGTTTCTGATTCGTCAGTCTTTTCGGGCGAAAATTGGCTCTCGGTCGACTCCGCTGCGCCCGGATACAATGCGAGCAAGAGCATTGTGTCGTCCTTCACCCGCTCCAACGGTAGTGTGAGCGTCGGGACCATCGACGTCGATATCAATGCGACGAAGCTATACGACGCAAACGATCAAAGCGGCCTCATGGACAAGGCGCGCACGCTCAATGCGACGACCTCCAGTGTCGATACCATTGATATCTCGACACTCACCGATTCTGTAGCGGACCAGGCTACTCTCACGGATTTCATCGGGATCGTCGATTCGGCCCTGACAGATGTCACTACGGCAGCGAGTGATCTCGGCGCCGTGAAGAATCGCATTTCCATGCAGCAGACCTTCGTCAGCGACCTGATGGATTCTGTTACCAAGGGCGTCGGCCAACTTGTGGATGCCGATATGAGCCAAGAATCGACTCGTCTTCAGGCTCTTCAGGTTCAGCAGCAGCTCGGCGTTCAGTCCTTGAGCATTGCCAATCAGAACAGCCAGCAGATTCTATCCCTCTTCAAATAATTTTTACTTTGAAGCGTCTTTTGCAAAGGGCCACGT
This sequence comes from Hyphomicrobiales bacterium, assembly GCA_028290085.1. Classification (GTDB taxonomy): domain Bacteria; phylum Pseudomonadota; class Alphaproteobacteria; order Rhizobiales; family Beijerinckiaceae; genus Terripilifer. The sequence goes on along the minus strand of JAQGKN010000028.1, from coordinate 241 downwards.
CGGATCGACGTGGCCCTTTTCTGTTGCAACCCTGGTGCAAGCTTCCTCAGCCAATTTGAAACGGTAAGAGTTTTGGTGGGCCGGGGATTTTGGAATGACGGCGGTTGAACAAGCGGAACGGCTCCTTTCGGGGTTGAGACAGCTGGGAACGCGGAGGCTGATTGCCCTGGGCGTGATCGGCGTGCTCGTCTTCGCGCTAACCGGCATTGCCGGGTATGTTCTGAGCCGCCCGACATTCGAG
>JAQGKN010000004.1 GCA_028290085.1 Hyphomicrobiales bacterium | reverse complement strand
CTCTGCTTCAGGCGTTCCTGCAACAAGGGAAGCCGAGGCTGCTTCGCCGATACAACATCTAGCCACTTTGCAGAGTTCTTACAGAGTGCTGCGCGCGCTCGGGGTCTGTAAAGTTCGGGCAGGGGTGTCGTTTCAAACGACGTCGGCGGATCATGAGTTGTTCAGGATCTGGCTCTTCTAGAGTGCGTGAATTTGGCGCGCATGTTTTGCGCACCATTTCAAGAGTCTCATCGCTGAGAGGTGGTTGGGGGCCTTTTTGGTTTGTGCCGGTGGCATCATGCGTCCCACAGGTCGTTTTCTTGCGGGTCAATTTTCTGTCATAAGAAATTCTGTACCGATATTTCGAAACGGGAGCCGTTCTGCGACCTGTCTCGGCACGTCGGATTAACCCGTCCGCTCGAACGGGTTGCACCTGGAGCCTTTGTTAATGCGGCGTCAATACGTACTCTTTTGCTGCTTCTGCCTTCTCCTTGCGCCGTTGATCTGGATTTACGCGTTTCACGGGTTGTATGGAATCAATGTCGTCCTGCGCCGTGGCGGCTCCATCTGGCCCGAAGTTGCCCGTGACGATTCACGACTGTCTGGGGCGGTCCGGCTTGCGCTAGCCGGCGCCACAGGGACACCGGGCGAGATCATATGGTCTGTGCAGCGGCCGGGGTTCGAGGTCGCGGAACTGCCGGTCTTGTTTCAGGGAAAGGCCGTTGATCATGTGCTTCTTGCAAGGATCGACCCGACTCTCTGGACTTTGTCGGTGCACTCGGCTCCCGCAGGCGACCACGACATCGATCGCTGGATGAGGCAGTTGAACGCGGCTCTGGTCGTCAACGGCAGTTACTTCGATGCGAAGGGGCATCCCGATACGCCCTTCATTAGCAATGGCGTCACCCTTGGTCCGGTGGAATATCTCGCATCTCACGGTGCGTTTGTTGCGTCGTCCGCAGGCGCTCGTGTGATCGACCTCAAGGGCAGGAACTGGCATGATGTCGTTGGCGGCGCGACGAACGCAATGGTTTCCTATCCGATGCTCATTGGCGACGATGGTCAAAGTCGCGCGAAGCCTTCGAAGTGGCTGGCAGGCAGATCCTTCATTGGACAAGATCGGGCGAACAGGATCGTTATCGGCACAACAGTTGATGCGTTCATGACGCTCGATCAGTTCGCATTGCTGCTGCGTGATTCCTCGCTCGATCTAGCCACCGCTTTGAACCTCGATGGAGGAACGCTGGCCTGCCAGAGCATTGCCGTGGGCGACTATCGTCGTCGTACCTGCGGCGCGCAGGAATTACAGGTCGATGGCGATAACATCAAACTGCTTCAGTCGATCATCCCGAGCGAGTGGGCGTTGCCGATCGTTCTGGCGGTTACTGCGAAGTAAGGGGCGTGCCGCCAGACGATGCTTCAGCACGAGACGAAACCGACTTTGACCAGTGGCGCCCGACTTTCTATCAGGAGACTACGAAGTCCGCGACGCACGATGATCGCACCCGAATGCGTAAGTCGCGACTAAGTGTTGTTGTTTATGGAACCGGTCTGTATCCCCAAGATCGCGCTATGTTGGAGCGCTTCCGCGAAACAATAATTGTTACGTTGCTCGCAGGCCGTCTCCAACGCCGTGCCAGACGATTTGCGGAAATGCGGCGATCCTAGTGCCGCTGTTCTCTGCTAAAGGCGTTCCAAGGGAAGCGGATTCTGCTTCGCCGATACTACATCTAGCCATTTTGCAGAGTTTTTACAGAGTGCTGCGCGCGCTCGGGGTCTGTAAAGTTCGGGCAGGGGTGTCGTTTCAAACGACGTCGGCGGATCATGAGTTGTTCAGGATCTGGCTCTTCTAAAGTGCTTGATTTCGGCTCGCATGTTCTGAGGATCCTTGTCGTGCCATCGTTCGGTGGCACTGATCACCCAGGGAGGTCAATGAATGCCGGGACATTCCCCGCCTGTAGCCGTTCGTGAGTCCACGCGGACCGTCTTGCTCCTGAATCTGATGACTTCATGCTGACGGCGTTCCTGACGGATCTGACGGCGGATTGCCATCGTCGGATCGCAGGGAAATTTGCCGACCAGTGTGGGGCGCAGTTCCTTGGGCTGGAGCAGGGGTGAAGGCGACGCCCTCCACGTTACCCTGTCAAATCTGCAGGGGATCATCGTACCAGCGCCTCCGCCGCGAGGTACATGCCGAGCAGAAGAAGTCCGACGAAGAAGGCGCGTCGGAACGTGTCGATGTTCATCCGGACCCGGAGTCTCTGGCCAACGAACATGCCAAGCAGCGCCGGTAGGAGCGCGAGCAGCGACGCTCCCACTAAAGGCACCGATAATGAGAGTCCCCCGCCGCGAACGAGCAGACCGGCGGCGAGAGCGACCGTCGAGACAGTAAAGGAAAGACCGAGCGCCTGGATCAGATCCTCCTTCTCCAGCTTAAGCGCTTGAAGATAGGGGACAGCGGGCATCATGAAGACGCCGGTCGCCCCAGGAGCGATCCCTGTGCCGTCCACGGGCCGTCCGAATAGCCGAGTGCTGCATTTACCGTCGCAACATTGCCCGGGTCGATCCGAATTGCTGTCTGGGCCGCCGGCGGCGCGACGAAGTCTTCGCGGTCGAACTTTCCGCGACCGACGTAGCCCGCGCTCAGCGTCAGCATTGTCGTGGTGGCGAGCGGAACGTTCACACCCACCGTCGCGCCTGCATTGAGTCCCTCGCCGAAGCTCGGAAGGTCCACGTAATCGGGGTCCATGCGAGGCGGAAAGGCAAAGCCGTAAATTGCGGAGTCTTCGACGCCAAG
>JAQGKN010000608.1 GCA_028290085.1 Hyphomicrobiales bacterium | reverse complement strand
TTGACCGTGACGCGGAAACCCTCTGATTTTGCCGCATGGATCGCTTCGACTGCGCGATCGTAAACGCCCTGTTGCGATACGGCGCGATCATGCGTCTCGCGGTCGCCATCGAGATGGACCGACCAGGTGAAATAGGCACTCGGCCTGTACTCCCGCAGCTTCTTCTTCATGAGAAGGGCGTTCGAACAGAGGTAGACGAATTTCCTGCGCGCAACGATCGCCTCGACGATCTCGGCCATCTCACGGTGCAGAAGCGGCTCGCCGCCTGCGATGGACACGACGGGCGCGCCACATTCATCGACGGCGTGCAGGCAGTCGTCGACGGAGAGGCGGCGATTGAGGATCTTGTCGGGGTAATTGATCTTGCCGCATCCAGAGCACGCGAGGTTGCAGCGAAACAGCGGCTCGAGCATCAGCACGAGTGGATAACGCTTGCGCCCTGACAGATGCTGGCGCGCGACATAGCCGCCGACGCGGATTGTCTGCATCAGTGAAAGGCCCATTCTGCCTCCTAACCGGCTCCAGAGACCCGGCGGCTGCTCGTCTGGCGTCGCCGCCTGCCCTGAAACACGTCCAGCACTTTACGCACGATCGCGTCGCTTTCGAGACCGGCGGCGGCATACATCGCCGCAGGGGTATCGTGATCGATGAAACGATCTGGCAGCATCATGTTGCGTACGCAAAGGCCACGGTCGAGGATCCCATGCTCCGAGAGCACCCGCATCGCCTGCGCGGCGAAGCCGCCGATCGAGCCTTCTTCGATTGTGATGACGCAAGCGTGCTCGCCTGCCAGGCGAAGTAGCAGATCCGCGTCGATCGGTTTGCTAAAGCGCGCATTGGCGACGGTCATGCTGACACCGAGACGGTCGAGTTCGGCCGCCGCCCTCAGACATTCGGCGAGACGGCCGCCGAGCGACAGCAAAGCCACATCGGTGCCCTCACGCAACACATGCCCGCGCCCGATCTCGAGCGGAGTGCCGATTGCGGGCAGGGGAACGCCAACGCCATCGCCGCGCGGATATCGCAAGGCGCAAGGCCCGTCGTCGTAAGCCACAGCGGTCGCGACCATGTTCACGAGCTCCGCCTCGTCGGCCGGTGCCATCACGACGAAATTCGGCACGCAGCCGAGATATGCCAGATCGAACGAACCCGCATGTGTCGGCCCGTCGGCGCCCACGAGGCCCGCGCGGTCGAGGACGAAATGCACCGGCAGGTTTTGCAGCGCCACGTCATGGATGACCTGATCGTAGGCGCGTTGCAGGAAGGTCGAATAAATCGCGGCGAAGGGCTTCATCCCTTGCGTTGCCAGCCCCGCCGCGAAGGTCACCGCGTGCTGTTCGGCGATGCCGACATCAAACATGCGGCCGGGGAACGCCCGTCCGAAGATGTCGAGTCCGACGCCAGAGGGCATCGCTGCCGTGATGGCCACGATGCGAGAATCCCGCCGGGCCTCCGCCACCAGCGCGTCGCCGAAGACCCGCGTGTAAGAGGGCGCCGCCGCGCGGGATTTAACCTGCTGTCCTGTGGCGAGTTCGAAGGGCGCGACGCTGTGATATCTGTCGGCCGCGCCCTCGGCTGGCGCGTAGCCCCGGCCTTTTTCGGTCAGGATGTGGATCAACACCGGCCCTTCCGCCATGCGCTTGGCGCGGCTCAGAACGCGGACCAGTTCGCACACGTCATGTCCGTCGAACGGGCCGATATAGTGGAGCCCGAGTTCGTCAAAAAGAGTCGCAGGACTGACGGATTCCGACCGCTCCGGCATCTCGCCTCGCCGCATAGGTCCGCCGAGCCGGTCGAGATAGGCTGAGATCGCACCGACTGGCGGCGCGATCGACATCTGATTGTCATTGAGGATGATGATCAACCGGCTTCCCAATGCACCGGCATTGTTGAGAGCCTCCAGCGCCATGCCGCCCGAAAGCGCGCCGTCGCCGATGACACAGACGACGTGGTTTGTCCCGCCGAGCAGGTCGCGCGCCACCGCTATGCCAAGTCCGGCCGAGACCGAGGTCGAAGCGTGCGCCGCGCCGAACGGGTCGTATTCGCTTTCCGACCTCTTGGTGAAGCCGGACAGGCCACGGCCCTGGCGCAAAGTGTGAATGCGGTCGCGCCGGCCGGTTAATATCTTGTGCGGGTAGCATTGGTGGCCGACGTCCCAGATGATCTTGTCGACCGGCGTATCAAAGACGAAGTGGAGTGCGACGGTGAGTTCGACGACCCCGAGCCCCGCGCCAAGATGACCGCCCGAATGGGCAACCGCCTCGAGCGTTTCCTGCCGAAGGTCGTCCGCCAATCGCGGCAGGTCGTCGGCCTTGAGAGCACGGAGATCAAAGGGCGTGTTCACGCGCTCGACAAGCCGATCCGTCATGAGCGATCCCCCGTTTGACGCGCAACGCGACATCGCTGTTGTCGTTCAATGCCTCGCCGGTTTTCGTGCTTCGGTGGGACCTGATTGGCACAAAATTGAAGAACTGAACCCCTTGAGCCCATCCCAAGCGCGATGAGTGCTCTATCTTTATTCGGGCGGAGGCGTCGTTCCCGGCCTCCTCCCGGCTAGGTGACAAGCGCCACAACCGAGAGCTGCACCATGACCCATCCCGTCGAACGCGCCGTCGCCGTTTGCATCCGTGCGTCATGGCTGGTCGTCTTGATCGCCGCCATCCTGACCGGTCTTGGCGTTTACGTTACGGCCACGCGGTTCGCCATCAACACCAACACCGAAGGTCTCATTTCTCCCAACGTGCCGTGGCTGCAAAACGAGATCGCCTTCAACCGCGCCTTCCCGCAGCGGAAAGACCTGATCCTGACGGTGATCGATGGCGAAACGCCGGAGATCGCGGGCGAGGCGGCTTCGAGGCTTGCCGCCGCCCTGGCCCCCAACACCGGCGTAATTCAGAGCATCCGCCAACCGGGCGCTGGCCCGTTCTTCGAAAAGGAGGGGCTGCTCCTCCAGTCCACGGACGAGCTTACCCGCACCACCCAACAGCTCGTCGGGCAGCAGGGGCTCCTCGCCCCCGTCACGGCTGATCCGAGTCTCAGAGGCGTCATGCAGGGCTTGGGCCTGGGGCTGCAGGGCGTCCACGCCGGCCAAGCGAGCCTTGCCGATCTCGCGCCGCCCATGCAGGCGCTCTCGACGACAATTGAGCGCGTTCTCGCGGGAACCCAGGCGCGCCTCTCCTGGCAATCGCTTCTTGACGGCGGCAAGTCCAGCCCGGAGCAGCTCCAACGCTTCGTCCTGATTCAGCCGAAGCTGAATTTCAGCGCGCTCCAGCCCGGCGCGGACGCCGTCAACCTCATCCGGCGAACGGCGTCTGAGCTTGGGCTCACGCCAGAGCGTGGGGTACAGATTCGCCTGACTGGCGAAGTTCCGCTGGCCGACGATGAGCTCGTTACCGTCACGGAAAACGCCGGCCTTAATACGAGCATCACGATGGCGATCATCGCGGTCATTCTCTACCTGGCCCTGCGCTCCGGGCGCACCATCCTCGCCGTGCTCATCACCATCGTCGTCGGGCTTGTCCTCACGGCCGGGCTCGGCCTGCTGCTCGTGGGCGAACTCAACCTGATCTCGGTCGCCTTCGCAGCGCTCTTCGTCGGTCTGGGGGTGGATTTCGGGATCCAGTTCGGCGTGCGCTATCGGGCCGAGCGCCACGAACGCTCGGACCTGCGGAGCGCTATCCTGGCCGCCGCGCGAGGTGTCGGGCGCTCGCTGACCCTTGCGGCGATCTCTCTGATCGCTGGCTTCTTCTCGCTTGTGCCCACGGACTTCCGGGGGATCTCCGAACTCGGCCTGATCGCGGGGCTGGGGATGGTGATCGCCTACATCGCCACGATCACTCTGTTGCCGGCCCTGATTGCGATCTTCAATCCGCCGGGTGAGCCTGAACCGGTCGAGACGGCCGGGCTGGCTTCGGTCGATCGCTGGATCGCGCGCCACCGGGCCTTTGTGATCGTCGCGACGGTCCTGCTGGTGGTAGCAGGCCTGCCGTTTCTCACGCGCCTTCGATTCGATTCCAATCCAATGGATCTGCGCAACAAGCGCGTGCAATCCGTAGCGACCTTCAACGACCTCGCCCGCGATCCCCGCACGACCCCGCAGACGATCGAGGTGCTTGCGCCGTCTCTGGACGCCGCGAAAGATTTGGCTGTTCGGCTCCAAGCCCTGCCGGAGGTAGCTCGGACCCTGACGCTGGCGGCCTTCATACCGCCCGATCAGAATCAGAAGCTGGCACTCATCCGTGACGCAGCGATGCAGCTCGGGCCAATTCTGCATCCGGGTAAGGCCGCGCCTGCTCCCACGGATCGCGAGAACGTGGCCGCGCTGCGCTCGACTGCCGCACAGCTCAGGGAAGCCGCCGGCACAGCGCCGGGGCAAGGCCCCGACGCGGCGCGCACCCTGGCGGACGCTGCCGAAGGACTGGCTTCCGCACCCACACAACGCCGGGAGGCGGCGCAGACCGCGTTGACGGTCGATCTGACGGGGCTGCTGGAACGCTTGCGCAGCCTGTTCGATCCCGCGCCCATCACGCGCGAGTCGCTGCCTCCCCAGCTCGTGTCCGACTGGATCACAGCGGACGGCCGGGCGCGGATTGAAATATATCCGGAGGGAGATTCGAACGACAATGCGGTGCTGACCCGCTTCGCCGAGGCCGTGCGCTCCGTTGCGCCCGACGCAGTCGGCGCGCCCGTGGTGATTGTCGAATCCGGACGCACGGTGATCCGCGCCTTTATCGAAGCCGGCATCCTCGCCCTGATCGCCATTTTCGCGATTCTGGTCGTCGCTTTGCGCCGTCCCCTCGACGTCGCCCTGACGCTCGGCCCCCTTGTTCTGGCGACCATCATGACGCTCGAGGCCGCAGCACTGGTCGGGCTCGCGCTCAACTTCGCCAATATCATCGCCCTCCCGCTCATGCTGGCCATCGGCGTCGCGTTCCACATCTATTACGTGATCGCCTGGCGCGCGGGCGTCGCCGACATGCTGGCTTCCAGCCTGACGCGGGCAATTTTCTTCAGCGCGCTCACTACGGGCGCGGCGTTTGGCAGCCTGTGCTTCTCGAGCTACCCCGGCTTGGCCAGCATGGGATATCTCCTCGCTCTGTCCCTGCTCTTCACTCTCTTGGCCGCATTCGTGGTCGTGCCGGCCTTCCTAGGCCCGCCGCGCGAGGCGGGTAGCCGCGAAGCCGTGCCCGCGAAGTCGCCACGCTCTCCCGACACGTTGTGAGGGCGCTTCGAACAGCGGCAACTCCTACATCGTCAAGGTGACCGAGGTCCGATCAAGCGCTCATAACCGCATCGCACGCCAAGCGAAGCTCTTCGCGCACGACCGCTCTGAGGGTCTCGGAGTCCCGCGCTTTCGGGAATGACACCTGAAGAACCCCCGTGTTTTTCGTAGGCCCGATGACAATGTGCGCGGCCATCGCGATACAATCAGGCAGGATATCGCCCACGCTGATTGCGTAGCCCTGACGTTCGGCCGCGCCGATGCTCGATGTAATAGCGCAGCGGCTGCCGGTATCGAAGCCAGGCTCGTTCAGATATTGCGCTCTCTCGACTTCCGTCATGCCGGTCAGAAAAGATATTCCGGGGGCTCCGACATGCAGAGGCAATGGCACGCCCATGGGCTGGGCCAGACTGAGGCTGTGGGCAGCTGGCAATGCCTCGACATTATACCAGTTGGCGCCGCGCCTGACGCTCAGGAGTACGGTCTCGTTGATGCGGTCTCGCAGGTGTTGCATGGCGCCCTGCGTCGCCCGCCAGACGGGCATCTTTCGCAAAACGCTTTCGGCGAATCGGGTCACTGCCGGTCCCAGTCCGTATTCGCCGGTTGCATCGTCCTGGATGATGAGCTGTTCAGCCGACAGAGCCGACAGCAAGCGGAAGGCGGTCGGCTTTGAGAGTTGCGCCGCATCCGCGACCTCTTGCAGGCTCATCCAACTTTTCGGACGTCCGAAGCACTCCAGGATGGTGGCCGAACGATCGACCACGAGAGCCGCTGGCGTGGCGGATGATTTTGTTGAATTCGCACTGATCGACGGCTTCAACCCGGAATACGCGCTCATAAGTCCGCTTCGCTTTCGATGATTTGAAACAGGGCCGCAAAATCGCGTTCGTTCTGACCACAATCAATGTCTCAGGGCAACGGCCGTTCGGATTCCTGATGGCCGAGCAGCGCGGAAATGCGCCGCGCGCCTTCAGTGAGGGATCGAATGCCGTCGGCCTCCAAGGCCGGTGTGAAGCGGTCTTCTGGACAGGTAATGGTGAGAGCCGCAACGACATGGCCATGATGATCGAAGATGCTGGCAGATGCGGCAGCCGTATCGGATGTAATCTCTCTCCGGGCGACAGCCGAGCGAGTCAGCCTCGCGAGGCGGCATTCTTCTCGCAGGCGATCCGACGTCAATCCGTCGGCGAGATCTGCCGATGAAAGATATATGCTGAGTTCGTCCTCCGAGAGGCCGGACAGAAGGACACGGCCTGTCGCCCCGATGTGCAATGGCACCTCAAAACCAGGCTGGGTGACACGCCGGATGAAATGCGTGCTTTCGACATAATCGATGTTGATGCGGCGGTTGCCGGACCGAACGGCGAGAATGACGGTTTCGTTGAGCTGGTCCCGAATTCGACGCATGATCGGGCTCGCAAACCTGCGTAGGTCGAGGCCCCGCTCTCGCGTTTGCGCGAGGGCCAACCAATTCACCCCGAGTTCGAAACCGTTTTCCAGCCCCGTCACCAGGCCATGTTGCTCGAGGACGGCGGTCAGCTGTTCGACCATGGCATTGCTCAGGCCGGTACGTCGGCTCAATTCGCGTGGGGACTTGGGACCGGCTTCAGCGATTGCCGTAATCAGCTGTGCGGCTCGCGCGACGCCCTCGACATGATAGGGCTCTGAAGGCGCACTTTTTTCCGCATCAACCCGCCGTGGCATGTCCGCGTCCTGTTCAAAGAGCTTTGTCTCGGATTGCTGATTTGCAATTGACAGTTCTTACCGCTCCTGCCACCTTTTGTGAAATGATATTTCATGGAAGCCGGAACGCGGTTCCATAGAAGAAAATACCTACGGGAGGACGCGATGGAACTGGACCTGGTGGCGGGTGATCAGGCGGCTGTCCGCATGAGAAAACACGATGGTCTCATTGTCGGCATCGACACAGGTGGAACGTTCACTGACATCGTCGTTCTTCATCCCGATGGAAAGGTCACGATCAACAAGTCGCCGACGACGCCGAAGCACTTCTCGCAAGGCGTGAAGGACGCGGTTCAAGTCGCGGCGGAATCGCTTGGTATGACGTCCGCCGAATTCCTCTCCCGCACGTCGATGTTCAAACATGGCACGACGGTCGCGACCAATGCCCTCATCAATCGACGCGGTGCGAAGGTCGGGCTCATCACCACCCGCGGCTTCGAGGATACGATCTACGTCATGCGGGCGGTCGGTCGCGTCGACGGGTTGGACGAGATGGAAATCAAGCACGTCACCAAGGTGACGAAGCCGACGCCACTCGTGCCCAAGAGCCTCATTCGCGGCATCTATGAGCGCATCGATTATCGCGGCGATGTCGTTGTTCCCATCGACAAGGCGGGAGTCCGTGCGGCGGTGAAGGATCTCGTCGACAATAGCGGGGTTGACGCCATAGCGGTCTGTTTTCTGTTCAGCTGGATGAACCCTGAACACGAGAATGAAGTGCGGACGGCGATCGGGGAGCTTTATCCGGACCGCGTGATTCCGGTGACCTTGTCATATGAGATCGCGCCGCAGATGGGTGAATATGCGCGCTCGAACACAACGGTCGTCAATGCGTTCCTCTGGAATACGATCGACAAGTACATTTCCGGACTCAATCAGGAACTTCAGACGTTGGGTTTGCCCGACGATATGATGGTGATGCAAGCCAATGGCGGGATTGTTCGCCCGGAGCAAATGACGGGGATCGGAACGCTGCAGTCTGGCCCCGCAGGAGGAATGATCGCGACGCAATATGTCGCGTCCGTCCTCGGCCATGCGAATGTGATCACAGGCGACATGGGGGGCACGAGCTTCGATGTCGGCCTGCTGACGGAGGGAAGCCTCACGCATGCCCGCGAGCCCATCGCGGAACGCTTTCGCCTCTTGCAGCCGATGATCAACGTTGAATCGATTGGCGCGGGGGGCGGTACCATCGCACGCATTGATCCGGTGACCGGGCGTCTTCTGGTCGGTCCCGACAGTGCGGGCGCGGACCCCGGGCCAATCGTTTACGGCATGGGCGGTTCGCTCGTGACGGTTACCGACGCCAACGTCGTCCTCGGCTACATCGATCCCGACTTCTTCCTGGGTGGACGGCGCAAGCTCGACAAGGCGGCAGCCGAGAAGGCTATCCACGAGCAGATCGCTCAGCCACTCGGCCTCTCGACCGTCGAGGCC
>JAQGKN010000590.1 GCA_028290085.1 Hyphomicrobiales bacterium | reverse complement strand
CGTGGCCAGGCGCGCTCGCGTCTCCTGCCGGGAGAGCCGGTGCCGCCACCGTCCACCTTTACATTGCAAGGCAAGCAGCCCGTGACGGCTGGCCATGCCGAGACGCATGTGAATCCGCGTTCGCGGTCTGCCCGGTTGCGGATGGGCGTGCGCACGGATGTTGCGCCGCTGGGTATCGACGCTGCATTGCAGGAGCTGGCGAGCCTTCCCGTGCGTATTGCGAAGGGGCGCTGACATGCTGCGTTATCTCAACGTCCTAGCCATCGCACTGCTCGTCGGTTCGGCGCTTTATGCCTATTCCATCAAATACGAGACGATCCTGTTTTCCGAACAGATCGTGAAGGTGCAGCACTCCATCGAGCGCGAGCATGATCGCATCGGCATCTTGCGTGCTGAATGGGCCTATCTGACGCGGCCCGAGCGATTGCAGGCCCTGGCGGAAAAGCATCTCGACCTGCAGCAGCTGGGCACCGACCAGATCGTGCGCAGCTCCGCGCAATTGCCCGACCAGCCGCCGAAGGTCGATACCATCGGCCGCAAGCTCGAAGCGCTTGGCTTGTCCGAGCCGACCAATACGCCGCGCGATCTCAGCAACGCAGCCAATGATGTCACTCCGTCTGCGAGGCCCAGATGAGCCGACCCGACCTTCCGATTTCCCAAGATTTGCCTGTTTCCGAGGATCATTCCGGTCCGCATGTAACCTACATCGAGGAAGCGGCGCCGCTGCCGCGTACCAACCGCGTCATGCGGGTTCTGCGTAATCTCATGCGAACCCGTATCGACAAGAGTACGCGGCGCATTCGCACTGTTGCGTGTGGGTTCATCCTTCTCTACGCGATCATCGGTGGCAAGCTCTTCTACCTCGGCCTGAAGCCCGACCCGCAAAGCCTGCGCCGCGCGGCGTCCGAAGCTGTTTCTGCTGCGCGTCCCGATATTCTCGATCGCAACGGAGAAGTGCTTGCGACCGACGTGAAGACCATGTCGATCTTTGCCGAGCCGCGCCGCATCATCGACAAGGATGAAGCGGTCGAGCTATTGACGGCGGTGCTGCCCGGTGTCGATGCGCGCGAATTGCGCGACAGGCTCGGGTCTCGCAAGGGCTTCGTCTGGGTCAAGCGCGCGGTGAGCCCGTCCGAGCGCCAGGAAGTGTTTCGTCTTGGGTTGCCTGGTGTCGGCTTCCTGCCTGAAAACAAACGCGTCTATCCCAACGGTCCAATCGCATCGCACGTGCTCGGCTTCACCAACGTCGATAATATCGGCATCGCTGGAATCGAAAAGTTCATCGACAGTCAGGGGCTCGGGGATCTGAGCAAAGCTGGCTTCCAGATGAGTCAGGCGGATCTCAAGCCGGTGAAACTCTCGCTCGATCTGCGCGTGACGCATGCTGTGCGCGATGAACTCGCCAAGGGAATCGAGCGTTACAAGGCGAAGGCCGGTGCTGCTGCCATCATGGACGTGACGACGGGCGAGGTCATCGCACTTGCGTCGCTGCCCGATTACGATCCGAACAACCCGGTCGATGCACTCGACCCCAATCGCATCAACCGCATGTCGGTAGGTGTCTTCGAAATGGGCTCGACATTCAAGGCGCTGACGCTCGCCATGGCGCTCGATGCGAACCGGATCAATCTGCGCACCAGCATCGATGCGCGCGGCACGTTGCGCTATGGCCGCTTCCAGATTCACGACTATCACGCGCAGAACCGTGCGCTCTCGGTGCCGGAAGTGTTCACCTACTCCTCGAACATCGGCACCGCGCGCATCGCGCTCATGATGGGCGTGGAAACCCACAAAGCGTTTTTGCGCAAGCTGGGTCAGCTTGACCGTATCAAGACCGAGATCGAAAGCGCCGAGCCGATCGTCCCGAGAAACTGGGGCGAACTGAACACAATGACCATCGCATTCGGTCACGGTCTCGCTGTTGCCCCATTGCAGGCGATGATGGCGGTTGCTGCGCTTTCGAACGGCGGGCTCATGATGACGCCCACTTTCTTGAAACGCAGTGAAGAGGATGCCAAGAAAGACGCCACCAGGGTGATCCGGCCCGACACAAGCGAAGCTATGCGATATCTCATGCGTCTCAATGCCGAGTCCGGGTCTGCGAAAGCGATCGACGTGAAAGGCTATTATGCCGGCGGCAAAACGGGCACGGCCAACAAGGTCGTGAACGGGCGCTATTCCAACGACCGCGTCTTTACGACGTTCACGGCCATTACTCCTTCGGACAAGCCGAAGTATCTGTATCTCACGGTGATGGACGAGCCGCAGGGCACGGCTGAGACGCATGGCTATCGGACGGCGGCGTGGAATTCGGGCGCAGTCACCGGCAAGCTGATCGAGCGCACTGGACCGATGCTCGGCGTGCCTCCCCGCCTCGAATTTCCGACGCAGCCGTTTCCGCTTCTTGCCAAGCTTGGCATTGGCATCAATGCGGCCGGGAGCCTGACGCATTGACGCGCCTGTCCGACATTCTTGCTCGGATAGGAGCCGGGAATCTGCCTGATCCGCAGGTGGATCCGGCCATTCGCGACGTGACGGCCGACAGCCGTGCGGTTGGACACGGCAGCTTGTTCTTCGCACTGGCAGGCACGAAGAGCGATGGCATGTCGTTTGCCAGCGCGGCTGTCGCGCAAGGCGCGGTTGCCGTCATCGGTGAGCGCGCGCCGGACGCTTCACTTGGCGCTGCCATATTCATTCAGGTGAAGGATGCACGCGCGGCCCTGGCGCTTGCGGCGTCCGCACTTCACCCGCGCCAGCCATCGACCATCGTCGCGGTGACTGGCACGAGCGGCAAGACGTCAGTCGCCGCCTTTACGCGGCAGATCTGGACGCGGCTGGGCGAAGCGGCTGCGGCACTGGGCACGACGGGCGTGGTCGCACCTTCGGGCTCGACCTATGGCTCGCTGACGACGCCGGATCCGGTGACGCTGCATCGCATCGTCGATGGACTTGCAGGCGAGGGCGTCGATCATCTCGTGCTCGAAGCCTCGTCGCATGGGCTCGATCAGCGGCGGCTCGATGGATTGAAAATCGCAGCAGGTGCCTTCACCAATCTCTCGCGCGATCATCTCGATTATCACCCCGATCTCGCCTCCTATCTCGACGCCAAGCTCCGTCTGTTCGACACATTGCTCGCGCCTGGCGCCGCGGCGATCGTGAATGCCGACAGCGATGTCGCGCCGCAAGTGATCGCGGCGGCTCAGGCGCGCGGGCTGAAACTCTTCACAGTAGGGCGGTCGAGATCTGACCTGACGCTGGTCGCGCTCGAAGCGGAGCCCGATGCGAACCGCGTTGTTCTTCGTTATGCGGGGCGCGAATATGCGCTGCATATTCCGCTGGCTGGCGATTTCATGGTGTCCAACGCGCTCGTCGCAGCGGGGCTCTGCATTGTAACTGGCAGCGTGCCGGACCTTGTGCTTGCAGCGCTGGAACATCTCGAGGGTGCGCCAGGTCGGCTAGAACGTGTTGGCGACAAACGCGGAGCGCCCATTTTCGTCGATTACGCGCATAAGCCCGATGCGCTTGAAAAAGTGCTTGCGGCGCTGCGTCCTCTCGCCCGGCGGCGCCTTGTCGTCGTCGTCGGCTGTGGCGGCGATCGTGATGCTGGCAAACGGCCTCTGATGGGTGCAATTGCTTCGCATGGCGCCGACGTCGTCATCATCACCGATGACAACCCGCGTTCCGAGGATCCCGCCAAAATTCGAGCCGCCATTCTTGCCGCTGCGCCCGGCGCGCTCGAGATTGGCGATCGCGGTGCGGCCATTAAGGCTGCTGTCGACATGCTCGAGACTGGCGACGTTCTCGTCGTTGCCGGAAAGGGCCACGAAACAGGGCAGGTCATCGCGGGCAAGACCCTGCCTTTTTCGGATCATGACGCGGTGCGCGCCGCATTGAAGGAATGTGCTGCATGAGCAAGAACCTTCTTTGGAGTGGCCTCGAACTGATCACGCCACTCGACGCGCGGCTGCTCGGCCCCATGCCCAGGGCGGTAACCGGTATTTCCATCGATACGCGCACGCTGGCGCCCGGGGATCTGTTCTTCGCCATTCGCGGCGAGAACAACGATGGACACCTTTTCGTGCAAGCCGCCTTTGAAAAAGGCGCGGCGGCCGCCGTTATCGAAGAGGCGCTTGCCGACGATCTGAAGCATCTCGGGCCGCTTTACGTGGTGCATGACGCGCTGGCTGCGATGGAGCGTCTCGGCGTCGCTGCCCGCAAGCGTTCGCAAGCCATGATCGTTGCGATTACCGGCTCCGTCGGCAAGACCGGTACAAAGGAAGCGCTGCGTCTCGTTCTGTCGCAGGCTGGTCCCACGCACGCATCAGCCGCCTCGTACAACAATCATTGGGGCGTGCCGCTGACGCTCGCGCGCATGCCTGTCGAGGCGCATTTCGGTATCTTCGAAATAGGCATGAATCACTCCGACGAAATCAGGCCGCTGGCGTCCATGGTGCGGCCCCATGTTGCCGTCATCACGACTGTCGCGCCGGTGCATCTGGAAAATCTAGGCACGATCGAAGCCATCGCCGATGCCAAGGGCGAGATCTTTTCGGGTCTCGAGCCGTGTGGTATTGCAATCCTTCCCCGTGACAATTCGCAATTTGCGCGTCTCGACGCACTCGCAGGTCAATCGCTTGGTGGCGGCGTGCTCACCTTCGGTGAACATGAAGAGTCGGACGCGCGGCTGCTCGAATTTACGTCGACGCCTGAAGGCTCCGTCATCACGGCGGAGATCATGGGCATTCGGCTGCGCTATCGCCTCGGCGCGCCCGGTCGTCATCTTGCGATCAACTCACTCGCGGTTCTGCTTGCCGCGCGCGCGGTCGGTCTCGATGTCACCGATGCCGCGCGTGCGCTGGGTGAATTCGCGGCACCTGTCGGGCGTGGCCAGCAGATCGTGCTCGAAACGCCCGGCGGGCAGGCGCTGCTGATCGATGAAAGCTACAACGCCAATCCGGTTTCCATGCACGCGGCGCTCACTTTGCTGGCCGATACACCGCGCCGGGGTGTGTTTGGCAAGAAGATCGCAGTTTTGGGCGACATGCTCGAACTTGGGCCAGACGCGATTGCGCTGCACGCCGAACTCGCCTCGTTTCTCGCCGAGACAGACATCGATGTGGTGCATACGGCGGGACCGCTGATGCGTGCGCTCTATGATGCCTTGCCGGAGGCCAAGCGCGGCCTTTACAGCGAAACGTCTGCTCAAATCGCCGACGCACTCCTCGATGAGGTTGCTCCTGGCGATGTCATCATGATCAAAGGTTCAAACGGCAGTCGGATGGGGCCCATCGTGGCCGCGCTCAAGCAGCGCTTTGCGACGGCCTCAAACATTCTCGTCTCCTAAGGAATTCCAATGCTCGCCTGGCTCGCGGATTTCGCGCCCTATTTCAGCCCGCTGAACGTCTTCCGCTACATCACGGTGCGGACGGGCGGCGCTGCCGGCACGGCTCTTTTCTTCGTTTTCTTCTTCGGTCCCCGGATCATCTCGGCGCTGCGTCTCAAGCAGGGCAAGGGGCAGCCGATCCGCGCCGATGGTCCGCAATCGCATCTGCTGACCAAAAAAGGCACGCCGACAATGGGAGGATTGATGATCCTGTCCGGTCTCATCGTTGCCACCCTGCTGTGGGCCAACCTTCGCAATCACTTCGTCTGGGTAGTGCTGCTGGTGACTGCCGGCTTTGGCTTGATCGGCTTTTATGACGACTTCCTGAAGGTGACGAAGCAGACTCACAAGGGCTTTTCGGGCAAGGCGCGTCTGACATGCGAAGCCGCGATCGCCGTGATCGCCTGCTTCATCATGATGTCTTTTGGCACGGCGACGACGACGGGCCTCGCGATCCCCTTGGTCAACGGCTATGTCGTCGATCTCGGCTTGTTCTTCCTGGTCTTCGCTCCCTTCGTCATTGTCGCATCGGGCAATGCGGTCAACCTGACCGACGGGCTCGATGGCCTTGCCATCGTGCCCTCGATGATTGCGACCGGTACATTCGGCATCATCGCCTGGGTCGCGGGCAATGCGATTTTCGCCACCTATCTCGGCATCAACTTCGTGCCCGGCACGGGTGAACTTGCTGTCGTCTGCGGCGCGTTTATCGGTGCCGGGCTTGGCTTTCTCTGGTTCAACGCGCCGCCTGCGCAGATCTTCATGGGCGACACAGGCTCGCTGGCGCTGGGTGGTCTCATCGGCACCATCGCGGTTGCTGTGAAGCACGAGGTGGTGCTGGTCATCGTCGGCGGTCTGTTCGTCGTGGAGGCGCTCTCGGTCATCGTGCAGGTCGCGTCATTCAAGCTGACCGGCAAGCGCGTATTTCGCATGGCGCCGATCCATCATCATTTCGAACAGCTCGGCTGGTCGGAGCCCCAGATTGTGGTTCGGTTCTGGATCATCGCCTTCGTTCTGGCGCTGCTCGGTTTGTCGACGCTGAAACTGCGCTGAAAGCGCAGGACTGCGCTGCAAGCGCAGGAGCATTAGAGGAAGAGGCCATGGTTTCGCGCGCCGAACGAAGTGCTTTCGCCGATTGGTGGTGGACGGTCGATCGCTGGCTGCTGAGCGGGCTTGGCACGCTCATGGTGCTTGGCATCGTGCTGACGATGGCTGGATCTCCGCCGGTCGCCGAGCGCCTGGGTCTCTCGACATTCCACTTCGTCAACAGGCAGGTGCTGTTCCTGTCGTTCGGCGCCATCGTACTTATCGGTATTTCCTTCCTGTCGCCGCGTCAGGTCCGGCGTGCGGCTCTCGGGCTCTTCGTCGTTGGCATGGGACTCGTCATTCTGGCGCTCTTGTTTGGTGTCGAGGTCAAGGGATCGCGCCGCTGGATTCTCGGCGTGCAGCCGTCCGAATTCGTGAAGCCGGCCTTCGTCATTCTCGCAGCCTGGGCCTTTTCGGAAGGCGCTCGGCGGCGGGACGTGCCCGGTACGTTGCTCGCCATGGGGCTTCTACCGATCACCATTATTCCGCTCGTCATGCAGCCTGATATCGGTCAGACGATGCTGATCTCCATCGTCTGGGCATCGCTGTTTTTCATGGCTGGATTGCACTGGCTTTGGGTCGGCGGCATCGGCGGAATGGGCGTCGTTGGCGGCTTTGCTGCCTATTATTACCTGCCGCATGTGCGGTTGCGCGTCGAAAAGTTTCTCGACCCTGGCACGGGCGCCATGCCGAGCGATACGTTTCAGGTCGATACCGCAATGGAAAGCTTCATTTCCGGCGGCTGGTTCGGCAAAGGGCCGGGCGAGGGCACGATGAAACGCATCCTCCCCGACAGCCACACCGACTTTATCTTCGCCGTGACTGGAGAGGAATTCGGCGTGCTCTTCTGCATGGTCATCGTGGGGGTGTTCGCAGTCATCGTGCTGCGCGGTCTTTACGTGGCCTCGCGCAACGAGGATCCGTTCTGCCGTTTCGCGGCGGCGGGTCTCATCATGCTGTTTGGCGTGCAGAGTGCGATCAACATGGCTGTGAACCTGCATCTGATGCCTGCAAAGGGCATGACGCTGCCGTTCATCTCGTATGGCGGTTCGTCGCTGATCTCGCTTGCTATCGGCATGGGCTTCCTGATCGCAGTCACGCGTCGACGCCCGCGCGCCGAGATTGCGCGCCCGGTGAGCGACACGTGACCGGTCCTATCCTGCTCGCAGCAGGTGGCACCGGCGGGCATTTGTTTCCCGCGGAATCGCTGGCGGCTGAACTGAAGCGACGCGGCCTGCGTGTCGAACTCGTGACCGACGCGCGCGCGCTGACCTATGGCGGAAATTTTCCGGCCGATGCCATTCACACAATCTCGGCTGCGACGCCGACGGGCGGCTCGCTTGTCAGCAAGGCGCGCGCCGCCATGATGCTCGGGCGTGGGACGCTCGAAGCGCTTGCACTGTTGCGGCGGATCAAACCCGTCTGCGTCGTCGGCTTTGGTGGTTATCCGACCGTGCCGCCGCTGGTCGCGGCGCGCATCCTGCGCGTGCATAGCGTGTTGCAGGAACAGAATGCCGTGATCGGCCGGGCCAATCGATTTCTGGCGCAGGGCGTAGATGCCATCGCCACCGGCTTCGCGACGCTGTCAGGCGCAGGCGTGTCGCTGCTCGCCAAGGCCAAACACACAGGCAATCCCGTGCGCCCGGCCGTGATTGCCGCTGCTGCCACGCCTTATCCGTCTTTTGCGGACGACAAGCTGCGGCTGCTCGTGACGGGCGGGTCGCAGGGCGCGCGCGTCATGTCGGATGTCGTGCCGGCTGCCATCGCCATGCTGCCGAAGGATGTGCAGGCACGGCTCGTCATCGTTCAGCAGGCGCGCGGCGAGGATGAGGCGCGTGTGCGCTCGGCTTACGTCGCGCTGGGCCTTCAGGCCGAGGTCGAGCCTTTCTTCAAGGATCTTCCGGGGCGGATCGCGGCCGCGCATCTGGTGATCGCACGTTCCGGGGCCTCCACGGTGTCGGAACTGGCAGTCATCGGACGCCCCGCCATTCTCGTTCCGTTCCCTTTTGCGCTGGACCAGGACCAGGCGGCCAATGCGGCTCAACTCAAGGCCTCTGGAGCCGTCGACGTGGTTCCGCAGACCGAATTTAACCCTGCTTGGCTCGCAGCGGCCCTCGGAAGGGCCGCTTTTGACCCCGAGGGGTTGACGCGCCGGGCCGAAGCCGCCAAGAGCGCCGGGATTGCAAATGCCGCCGAACGCCTCGCTGACCTCGTGATGAGTGTCGCCGGTCACGGCGTAGCGGAGAAGAATTGAATGAAACTGCCGCGCGAGCTCGGCCCTATTCATTTCGTCGGCATCGGCGGAATCGGCATGTCCGGCATCGCGGAGGTGCTGCTCAACCTCGGCTATCGCGTGCAGGGGTCTGACGCTTCCGAGAATGCCAATGTGAAGCGACTGCGCGACAAGGGCGCTACCATCTTCATCGGGCATGATGCGGCGCATCTAGGCCAGTCGGAAGTGGTGGTCGTATCGACTGCGATCCAGCGCGACAATCCGGAACTCGCGGGCGCCCGTGAACGCCGCATCCCTGTCGTGCGCCGTGCTGAAATGCTGGCCGAGCTGATGCGCCTTCGCCAATGCGTGGCTGTCGCGGGCACGCATGGCAAGACGACGACGACGTCCATGGTCGCGACTCTGCTTGATGCGGGCGGTCTCGACCCGACGGTGGTCAATGGCGGCATCATCAACGCCTACGGCACCAATGCGCGTCTGGGTGCGGGCGAATGGATGGTGGTGGAGGCTGACGAGAGCGATGGCACGTTCCTGAAGCTGCCGGCCGATGTCGCCGTTGTTACAAACATCGATCCCGAGCATCTCGATCACTTCAAGACGTTCGATGCGATCAAGGAGGCGTTCCGCACGCTGATCGAGAATCTGCCCTTCTACGGCTTCGCGGTCATGTGCCTCGATCATCCGACAGTGCAGGAACTCGTCGGCAAGATCGAGGACCGGCGCGTCATCACCTACGGCGAGAACCCGCAGGCGGACGTGCGCCTGCTCGATGTGGAACTCGCAGGCGGTGTGTCAAAATTCAACGTGCTGATCCGCGATCGCAAGAACGCGTCGGCGACCTATCTCGAAGACATGACGCTGCCGATGCCGGGCCATCACAATGCGCTCAACGCGACGGCGGCCATCGCTGTCGCCTATGAGCTGGGCATGAGCGTGGATGCCATCCGCAGCGCGCTCGGTCAGTTCGGCGGTGTGAAACGGCGCTTCACGCGCACGGGCGAGTGGAACGGCGCCATTATCTTCGATGATTACGGCCACCATCCCGTGGAAATATCCGCCGTGCTGCGTGCGGCGCGTGCTTCCACAAAGGGGCAGGTGATCGCCATTGTGCAGCCGCATCGTTATTCGCGCCTGCAGGCCCTGTTTGAATCCTTCGCAAGCTGTTTCAACGATGCCGATGCTGTGATCGTGGCGGATGTCTATGCTGCCGGTGAAAAGCCCATCGAGGGGTTCGATCGCGATCATCTGGTGGCGGTGATCAAGGCACATGGTCATCGCCGCGCATTGCCGTTGAGCACGCCCGACGCGCTGCCGCAGATCGTGCGCGAGATTGCCAAACCCGGCGACTACATTGTGTTTCTAGGCGCAGGCAACATCACGCAATGGGCCTATGCCTTGCCCGACCAGCTCGCCGCCGGCAACAGGACGACGTCATGAGCTTCCCCGACATCACCGCCGACCTTCGCGCGCTCATGCCCGAGCTGCGCGGTCGGCTCATCGCCAACCAGCCGCTGGCACCCTACACGTGGTTTCGGGCGGGTGGCGTGGCGCAGATCTTGTTCACCCCCGCTGACGAAACCGACCTCGCGCATTTCCTGCGGCATCTGCCAATTGAGATTCCGGTCACGACTGTCGGGCTCGGCTCCAACATGATTATCCGCGATCGCGGGGTCGAAGGTGTCGTCGTCAAGCTCGGTGGCAAAGCCTTTGGCGAAGTGACGATCGAACCCGGCTACCGGGTGCGTACCGGAACCTCGGTGCCCGATGTGAAAGTGGCGCGCGCCGCCGCGGATGCGGGCATTGCGGGGCTGGCATTCTTCCGGGGGATTCCCGGCTCCATCGGTGGCGCGCTGCGCATGAACGCAGGCGCACATGGCGGCGAGACGACCGACGTGCTGATCGAGGCGCGCGGCATCGACCGCCATGGCGAGACGCGCGTTTTCAGTCATGCGGATATGGGTTTCAAATACCGCTCGAGCGCAGCGCCGCTGGACGTGATCTTTACCGAAGCGCTGTTTCAGGGCCGCGAGGGACAATCGGCCGACATCCTTGCGGAGATGGACCGCATCACCGCCGCGCGCGAGGCGGCGCAGCCGATCAAGGAAAAGACCGGCGGCTCGACGTTCAAGAATCCGCCCGGCAACAAGGCGTGGCAGCTGATTGACAAGGCCGGGTGCCGTGGCCTCGTCGTCGGCGATGCCCAGGTGTCGCCGATGCACTGCAATTTTTTGATCAATCGCGGTCAGGCGAGCGCCACCGATATCGAGGCGCTGGGCGAGGAAGTTCGCCGTCGCGTGAAGGCGGATTCGGGCATCGAGCTCGAATGGGAAATCAAGCGCATCGGCCAGCCTTGAGCGCGTGATTTCGCATCAAACACTTGAAGAACTGGAACGGACCATGAGCAAACATGTCGCGGTGCTGATGGGCGGGTGGTCGGCGGAGCGTGAGGTGAGCCTTCGTTCGGGCGCCGCCTGCGCCAAGGCCCTTGAAGGCGAGGGATATCGCGTCACACCCATCGACGTGGGCCGCGACATTGCGCAGAAGCTCGTCGAGATCGCACCAGACGTGGCCTTCAATGCGCTGCACGGCAAGGTCGGCGAGGACGGTACCGTTCAAGGTATCCTCGAAATCTTGCGCGTTCCCTACACGCATTCCGGC
>JAQGKN010000558.1 GCA_028290085.1 Hyphomicrobiales bacterium | reverse complement strand
GGGCGAATGAGGATGGCAAACGCCGGCTTGAAAAGAGCGGGAACAAAAAGCCCCATGCCCTTCAGAAATTTCCGTCGAAGAATGACCGGCCGATGAAATCCGGGCCTTTTTCAGCAGCCTGCTAGATTTCCAATCTAATCATGGAAAGCCTATTCTTGCTTGGACTTAGCCATCATCTGGTCGATTTCTGTGTGGTGCTCGTCATGCGTTGCGATGACCTGTCGTACCAATTTGGTAGCGATCGTCATGCACCATCGCGAAAGGGCGAGAGCTTCCGCGGACGGAGAGTCGCTTCGAAGGTTTTGCAGCTGCTCCGATGTCTCCGCTCGTGCCCGCCCGGCTGCAGCTTTCAAGACAAGGTCCGTGTCAGTCTCATTCAGGCCCTCCGTAACCTCAAGTTTTATGTGCTGGGCGTATGCCCTCATGTCACCAGCTTTTCCGGCCGTCTCGCGATTGAAGTTGGGGTGTGACGAGGAACAAATCACCGCACTTTGCTCGGCGGCAAAGGCTGCATAGAGTATGCGGGCAAGTGTATTCAAGTCCTTTGCCCCGGCCGCAGCCGGAAGGAGGACGACACAGGCGGTCAGCCAAAAGCAATTCGTTCTCGGTTTCATCGATTGATCTCCTGAGTATTCTATTTCTGCGCTCACATGAAGCTTAGAGAGCGGCCTCCCTGTTCGCGTCTGATGGTATTCTGCGTCGAACCGATCCGGTTTTTGCCGGCGTCAAGATTTTTCGAAAAAAACGGACATAGAGAGGTAGACGCACCAAGAGCGTCACGAAGGTCGCACCGATGAGTCCGCCGATCACGACCGTGGCCATCGGCTTTTCCACTTCGGCGCCCGTCCCGGTCGCCAACGCCATCGGCACAAATCCCTCAGCGGCGACCACTGCTGTCATGACTATTGGCCTCAGGCGCGTGAGAACACGTACACGGGACCCAAAGGTGGCTGCCGTAAATGTCCCCCGTCGCGAAGGGCCAATTCCGATCAAAAGGCGAACCCTTCTAATTTCCATCGAGTTGCTGGAGGCAGGATGTATCCAAACACAGGCGCGTGCCCCGCCGCTTCGCCGAGACGAACCAGGCGCTGCCGGGTGCTTCCGTCCTACCTGACTTATTGCTGACTGGCAGGCATAAATCCGTCAGTGAGCGACTGCATGAAGCTCACGATCGCGTCCTCTTCGGTATCCGACAGACCCAGGCGCCCAACTTTGCTTGTGTTCATGTTGGCGGTCGACTCCGGCGCGGGCCAGCATGTCGTCCCCTCGCCAGGGTCATCGGGCCGACAGCGCGGCAGGACGTCGCGCTTGTTGTAAAAATGCACGATTGCCTTGAGGCTCTTGAAATAGCCGTTGTGGCCATAGGCCTTCACGAAGTCCGGATTGGGCCGCTTGTCCACATTGCGCAGCGTCGGCACCTGCATTCGCGCTTGGTTGTCTGGCGCGAGCGAGACCCATCGCCGGTCGACCGCCGAAGGTTGGCTGAGAAGATGCCCGTTGCTGAGAAAGCTGCCGACACCGCCGTCGACGAATGATGACCCTGCCGGATTGGCGACATAGCCGAACGCGTCAGGCTGATTTTGCGGATAGTATGGAAGCCGAGGATTGGCCGGGGTTCCGATATTGCTGGCCGTGAAGTCGGTGAATAGCGGGTCCTCGCCGGGCCCGCCGTCACGGTGGCATTCGTTGCATTTCGCCTTGCCGCGGAACAGGTCGTACCCCGCTTGCTCCTGCGTCGTAAACTGAGCCTTGCCCGCGCGCACTGCGTCGAACTTCGAGGTAAACGACGTCACCTCGGCAGACGCTTCATATCCGGCAATGGATTGCGCCATCTGATCGAAAGTGCTCATCGCCCGCCCACGGTCGAGAGGGCTCAGATGCACTGGCAGAGGATCACTCGCGGGTGGTGGCCCAGGCCGGTCGCAGACCTGCTCCACGAGGTTCGGCCATGCTATCACAAAGGCCTGAGGTCCCCACACGCCTTCGAATAGGCCGCGATAGGGCTGCTGCGACGCGCGATAGACAACGCAGGCAATGTCGGGCAGTCCCATTTCGACCGGATTGGTCGGCGGCCCTTGTGCCTGCTCGGCCGCCGGATTGCCCAGCCGCCGGCCGGTCGCACGCATATCCCAGAAATTGCCACCGACGAGGTCCCCGGGCCCGGGATTATAATGCAGCACAGGGGAGAGCGGCGCATAAGCGTGCGTCTGCGGCTTGCGGTCGCTGAATCGCGTGCGCACGGATCCCGGATAGGAACCGGTGGTTCGGTTCAATTCAGAGACGGGGCCGGTAAATCCTGCCTCTGGCATATGGCAAAAAGCACAAGCCTGATTGCGATTGACGGAGATCTGTTTGTCATACATGAGCAGTTTGCCGAGCAACTCGATTTGCTGGACCTGATTGGCAGGCGGCGCTGCAATCCGTTCGATAGTTTGCGCATAGACGCGGTCAATCTCGGCTTCGACCTGTGTAATTTCCCGCAGTGCTTGAGGTGAGAGGACCGTGCGACTTTCCTCCGCGGCTGGCGCATTTGCGCTCGGCGCAGCGACTACCATCATCATCACCACGACATGACGCATGCGTTTTTGCACTCGCACTGCGACCCGCCGCCCGGCGCTGCCAAGAAGCGCGACGAACCTGTCCTTTTCCGATTGCACCATCATGTGCGCCAATTGCATGCAGTCGCCTGCGACCTTCGGCCAGTTTACAGTATATCGAACTGGCGAGACTCTGTCAGCAAGTGTTTTGCGCGGCAAATGGCGAGCCCCGCTGGGTATAGGGACAGCAAATAGGGAGACGTCGAGGTCATCCGGATTGAAACGCACAAGGCACAGCCGCTTTCTTCGTTCCTCGGTCAGCCTGCTCCAGCGGCCGCACCAACGATCCAATTTATCAAGCCGCTGCTGACGTTTGTGATGGACGCCGACGGCGGCTTGACCTTCTATGTTCAGAATACATCGCCGGGAAGGACAAGGAACAAAACGGGCTTTCGGCAGCCAAAGGCCCGTTCATCGCGATCATGCGTCTCGACTGGCCAACGCAAGCAGTGCTTGACGGAATTTGGAAACGGCACTCGATGATTGGGGACACCTGAGCTATCGAACAACAGCGATGCCGGGAGCGGATTTGCGCTGCATGCTCCGCTCCCGGCTCGGCGGACCGACAACAACGATGGCCTGAGAGTCCGGTAGATGTCGAGTTCGTTTTTTATCGGCCCTCGCTCTCGATCCTATGAACGTTCGATCGAAGCAAGCGTTTATATGGGCGAAGCATACGTAGGTTTCGATTAGGTAGAGATCCACAACGAAACCGTCTGGCTCAGCCATTGCGCCGAATTCTGGCGGCGGCGTTGATCCCTTTGCTGCATAGACTCTTCTTAGCCTTGGAGCGTTCAGGTTCCGCGAATAAGGGAGGCGCACTCCGAGGGTTGTGCGAAGCATACGATGTTATGCAGCTGCTAACACATCAAGATCATTTCGCGTTTGCGTGCAGCAGTCTAAATCATCGTTTGTGGATGTGCTCTTACGTTCAGCGGCATCGAACGAAGCCGCATCGAAGAC
>JAQGKN010000301.1 GCA_028290085.1 Hyphomicrobiales bacterium | reverse complement strand
TTGTCACTACCGCGATTGGACGTGCCCTGAAGCCGCTCTGCCTGGTAGAGCAAATCGGTGAACTCAGCTCTGGCGCGCTTGAAACCGGTCGTGTTGATGTTGGCGATGTTATTCGCGATGACTTCGACATTAAGTTGTTGTGCACTCATGCCCGACGCAGCAATGGCCAACGCTCTCATAAAACTCTCCTCAAATCGCCATACGGCTGATTTCCTGATACGCGCCGACCGCCTTGTCACGCAGTGCCAACGCGGTCTGGAATGTTCTTTCTGCCGACATCACGGCGTCGACCACATCTTGCAGCGGCATTTTGCCTTGCAAGCCCTGGATCGAGGCCGCTTCACCGGCTTTCACAGTATCGACAGCACCACCGACAACATCGGACAGCACCTTACTGAAATCGGCCCCGCCGGCTCCCGCCGCAGCAGAAACCGAAGCGCCGCCACTAATAGGGACGCCCGAGCTCCGCGTCGAAGCGATCAGTGAAACAGAATCAATCATCCGGTGCCTTTCAACAGATCGAGTGTCATGGAAAGTAGGTCGCGTGACTGCTTGACGACCTGCAGATTGGCCTCATAAGCGCGCGTAGCATCGCGCATGTCAGCGGTCTCGACGAGGATGTCGACGTTGGGCATTTTCACATTACCATCAACGTCAGCTGCCGGATGGCCAGGAGAATGCTCGATCGGAAACGGTGCGGCGTCGACACCTATCGATTTGACCTTGGTCAGCGCGACACCGGAGGCGCGATTCATTTCGGATTCGAATGTCACCGTCTTGCGCGAAAATGGGTCCGCGCCAGGCGTCGAGCCCGTGGAATTCGCGTTGGAAATGTTCTCGGCGATCACTTTGAGACGAGCCGATTGCGCCTGTATGCCGGAGCCCGCAATGCGGAGCGATGCGTTAAGTGCATCAAGCATGGCTTAGCCTTTCACGCTGGCGAGCATCATGCGGTTGAACGCCTTGACGATGCCGGTATTGAGCGCATAGCCGCGATTCACTTCTCCGGCCTTCAACAGCTGCTCTTCGATAGTCACGTTGTTTCCGGAATAGGTCGTATCCCAGCCATCGCTCGGGCGGACTACATTCCCCCGCGGGTCGGATGGATCGATGGACATATGCGCGGGAGACGTCGTCTGAAGGGTCATCGCAGTCCTGTCCATGACGTCCTGGAAAGGCCGCACGTCCACAGCCTTGTAGCCGGGCGTGCTGACGTTCGAGACATTCCCCGCAATCGCCGTCTGGCGCGTGCCAAGCCAGCGCGCCTGCTGAGCTGCGAGATCGAGGAGGAAGAGGGGACCCATATTGGCGCTCCGGACATGTCCACAAAACATTGCGCGCGCGAGCTTGCCTGAACCTGTCGCGTTAAGGGTTTAAGTGCGCGGCGCGACGCAGCGTGAGGCATTCAGCGCTTCCACCAGCCGCAGCGTGTTCAGGCTCGGGTCGGGCAACGGCGCCTCGAAGCATATGTAGCGAATTTCGACAGTTGCGCTTTCTGCGCGAAGGCCCAGGGCGAAAAACACCGTCACCGATGCGTGCCTGAATTCCATGTCCAGGGACACGCAGGGAGTCTCCGTCCACGTCACGCGCATGTCCGCGCCCCAGCCGAATGTCAGCGTCGAGGGCTTGAACAGAAGTTCCGAAGAGGAATTCACGAGGTCTTCGATGTTGGCGTATTGTTCCATCCGGACAAACGTCACCAGATCCGCTGGATCCACGAGGCGAAGATCCGTAGCGAAATCCTGGATAGCAATGCCGAGCGCTAGTTCTCGATCGCGAAGGTGATCCTTGGGGGTCATTTAAAGTGCACCGATCCTTATTTTTTTTCGTGACAGGAAGTGGATTAATTCGGCTATGGCGCGGTAGAATTCAGGTGGAATGGCCTGATCAACCGTAACAAGATCGTACATCGACCTTGCGAGAAGCTTTTGTTCAAGTATCGGAATGCCTGCAGCCGCGGCAATTTCCCTAATCTTGAGCGCGATGAGATCCTGCCCCTTTGCAACAACGACAGGCGCCCCGCCCTCCTCCCGCACGTAGCGGATCGCGATGGCGTAGTGCGTAGGATTGGTAATGACGAGGGTGGCGCGCGGCACCTGCGCCATCATGCGGCGACGGGCGCGATCGAGAGCGATCGAACGCAGACGCGCTTTGACGACCGGATCACCCTGCGACTGCTTGGCTTCATCCTTCACTTCCTGCTTGGTCATGCGCAGATCGTTGCGCCAGCGAATGCGCGTCCAGACAAGATCGCCACCCACGATCAGGGCCATTGCAGCGGCAACGGCGGAAACAACGCGCATCAACGTCGCCAGAATTTCTTCAGGAACCGACGTCGGCCGCATGAACATCAGATTGACCATCAGTCCCTGCTCGGAGCGAAGGACCATGACGACAGCAGCAGTTACGATGGCAAGTTCAAGAAACGCCTTAAGGAAGGTGATAAAACCCTTCACTGAAAAGAGGCGCGAAAAACCCTTCATCGGATTGACACGCGACATGTCAGGCGCAATTCGGCTCAGGACGAAGCGCGGCATGTTCTGCGCGAACGAGGCGCCAAGACCAAATACAATGAGCACGAGAATAATTGGCACCAACGCCAAGCCAACTTCATTGCCGGTCAAGGCAAGCAGTGACTGCGCATCGGCGCCATTTTCGATGCGGCGATCGCCGATACCATCGAGCATATATTGCAGGAGCAGGATGAGCCGCATCACAGCGGTCTTCAGGAGCAGGCCGAGAATAATCAGAAGCGCGATCAGTGATGCAAACAGAGAAGCTTCGCGGGAGAGCGGGTCATTGCCCTGCTCCGCCGCATCTTGCAGCTTCTTTTCCGTAGGTTCTTCTGTTTTACTTTCTTTGTCGCCATCTTCCGACATGGCACGACCTCCATGTTACGCAGCGGCAGGCGGCGCTTCTTCCGGCGGGCCACGCAATTCGATCTGGCCGCGGTCGGCGAGGTCGAGCACGGTGTCTGCAATCAGGCGGCGGGCCGCCATGACTTCCTTCTGGTTGACCGATCCGCCGCTGCGCAACTCGCCCTCGACCATGCGGCGCGCACGCGAGGCAAGCGAGGAAAGGACAATCTGGCAGAACTCTTCCTCGGTGCCACGCAATGCAAGAACGAGCTTTTCTGCAGGCACTTTGTCAAACAGAATGCCGCGCGCTTTACCGCTGAGCTTGACGATGTCTTCGAAGGTGAACAGACGCCCGCGAACCGCCTCGGCCAATTCGGGCTTGGCTTCGGTTAGCGTATCCAGCATCTCTTCCATCTGGTCACGCTCCATCTTGTTGAGCATTTCAGCGAAACGGATGGACATGTCGACAGGCGCTGCGCTGCGCTTCTCCTTGAGAAGATCGTCCTGAAGCCCAACTTCAACGAGCCGCATGGACGCTTCTGTAACTGATTTGGAACCCAGCATCCGCGTCACCACACGTTTCCTGAACGCGCTCGACATCGAGCTCATGACTTTCGCGACGGTGGCGGACTTGAGACGGTTCAAGATCACAGCCGCAGTCTGCGGATGCTCGCCATTGAGAAACGTGGCCAACTCGCTTTCCGAAACAGCATTCAGACGAACCCAAACGGATTCGTTCGAACTCCCCATGAGGTCGGACATGATGCTCGCGACATCTTCGGGTGGCAGCACGCCTGCGATCAATTCAGCCGCTTCGCCGACGGACCCGAGAATTTCGGCACCATGCGAAAAGTGGCTTGTAAATTCCTCTGCGAGCGATTCCACCAGCTCAGACGGCACCCAACCGAGTTCCGCGGCGGACCGTGCGACTTCGCGCACCTCATCCGCACCAAAACGCCGAAGCAATTGCGCTGCGATGGGACGGTCGAGCGCAAGGAGAAGCGCGGCTACCTTATCAGTGCCGCTCAATTCTCGCGCGCCAGCAGGGGAACCGATATCCGACATTGTCACGATTCTCCGCCGGAGCCTTCGGGCCTGCTCCCGACGATTTCCGTGAGCGTCACACCGAGGCGCGATGTCGCTTCATCGACCACGACAATGTCACCGCGTGCCACGACACGACCGTTCACCACAACGTCGACGGGATCGCCGACCTTACGGTCAAGCGTGACGACTCCACCACGGCCGAGCTTCATCAGCTGCGAGACCGGCATGGACGCTGACCCGAAGACCACCTGCAGCTTGACAGGGATGCGCATGATTGCATCGCGGTTCCAGTTCCCGGCCGGCTCGTCGATGGAGGCTTCTGGACTCAGCACTGTATCGTTCATCGTATTGCCCTCTCGGTCATCTCTTTGTCTGCCCGTCAGAAGCCGGCGAGTTCCATGCTTGCCTGGCCGAAGATTGCGTCATGGTCGTATTCGGCGGTGAT
>JAQGKN010000527.1 GCA_028290085.1 Hyphomicrobiales bacterium | reverse complement strand
TGCAACTCCCAGATTTCCTTGAGGCCCGCCAGAGCGATGGCGGGGATGCCCAGGAGAAACGAGAAGCGCGCCGCCTCTTCCCGTTTGAAGCCGAGGGCGAGTGCTGCCGTAAGGGTCGAGCCGGAACGCGAGACGCCCGGGATGAGAGCACCCACCTGAGCCAGGCCGATCAGCATGGCGTCGAGCAGGCTGGCCTGTTCCATCGTGCGGCTGTGTTTCGCGCGGATTTCGGCGAGCGCCAGCAGAACTGCCATTGCGATACAGGCCCAGCCGATGACGTTCAGCGTGCGCAGGGGCGAATTGCAGGTGTTGAGAACGTGGCTCAATGACAGGCCAGCAATGCCGATCGGAATCGTCGCCAGCAGAATCCAGACAGCCATGCGGAAGTCATGCGCCATGAAATCGCGCCGGACGACCGCCGTGAGCGAGTTGACGACGAGGCCGCGCACGTCGGACCAGAAATAGCTGACGACCGCTGCCAGCGCCGCCAGTTGCATGGCTGCTGAAAAGGCCGAGCCGGGATCTTGCCAGCCGAGCAGGGCAGGGACGACGCGCATATGCGCGGTGGACGAGATCGGCAGCAGCTCGGTAATGCCCTGGACCACGCCCAGAATCGCGACCTTGACGTAGCCGAGGCCGACAAAGCCGGTATCGACGCCTTGCATGCAAACATCTGTCATTCTGAACGCCTCGCATTAATGGCAGCCGTATACCTCTTTGCGCAGCGTGACAGAAGCCCATGGCCCGGTGCTGGATCCAACACCGGGCCGTTTTTTGGTTCAAGGCTTGGCTTTGCCACCGATGGTGTCGCCGAGCCATTTCGCGGCCACGCCTGCGATTTCCATGTTGTTCTTTTCAAGCATCATCATGTGCCCATTGCCCTTGATGCCCTGATCCGCCAGCTTGACGTATGTCGTCTTCACGCCTGCCTGCCGCAGGTAGTTGACCGTGCAGTGGTCATAGGGCGCGTGATACGAGGCCTCTGTCTGCACGACGAGCACGGGAATGTTCGACAGGTTCACAAGCTTGCGCGCCGGTTCTGCCTGCGCCCAGCACATGGCGAGATCGGGCGCGTCGGGCCGCTCTTGCCGCGCAAACTTCAGATCGTCGGGCGCCTTGAGAGCGGGTTCGTATGTCAGGGGCGGGGCGGTGAGGCCATAGGGCTTGGTCAGCGGGCCGTCCTCGAACCAGTTCGGGGCTCCCTTCGTCAGGTTTTCACGAACCGGCGGGCCGGAGGGCTCCATCGCGACGATGGCTTTGACGAGGCCTGGACGCGCATCTGCAATCAGCCAGCCGAACGTGCCCGACTGCGAATGCGTGAGCAGGATGGCTGGGCCGATCTTGTCGAGCAGGGCTGCGCCCGCATCGCGGTTTAGCTCCTGCTGGCGTGGGAAGCTGGCGAGGGACGGGAAGTTCTGCGCGAAGAATTGGTCGAAGAGCGGATCACCTGCGACGCCTGTGCCGGGCCATTGGTTGTGCAGCTTCGCCTGCGGCCAGAGGTTTGAGCGCTCGGGGGCAGTGAATTGCTGCTGGACGCGCGCGACGGGCAGTCGCGTCTGTGCACCGGCTTCGGCCTGATGGGGCGAACGGCCGCGCGAGGGCTGGTCGAGCACATAGACCGCGTAACCCTGACGCAGGAAATATTGCATCCAGCCTTCGCGACCGTCCGGCGTGCCCATGTAATTGAGCCCGCTTTGTCCGCCGCCCGAGAACATGACGATGGGATAGGGCTGCGTCAGCGCCTTCGGGATCTGGAATTCCACATACATATGACCGGACATGAAACGCCCGTCGGGCGTGTCGTAATAATTGCCGCCCGTGAAGAAATAGCCCTGTTTTGCGATTTCGAGCGGTGCGGGATCGGCAGCCTGAGCCGTGGCCGCAAAACCCGCGAAGGTCGTGCCGGTGCCCAGCGCGATGAGTCGTGCCAATTTCGAGACCGTACGCATCAGCCTGGTCTTCACCATGGTTCGTTCCTCCCTTGATTTTTCTCGTCGGCCTCTGCGTGCCGGTTCGAAGCCTAGCCGTTTTCCGTTAGCGCGTCAGGCCGCGGCGTCGCGCTCCTGGATTTTGCGTCGGCAACGGTCGGCCAGCGCGAGATCGGCGATGGCGAGCCCTTGCACGATGGCGAGAACCTTTTCGTGGGGCGACCGGCGTCCTTCAGCTTTCCGCGCGACGATCGCGCCGAGTGTCCCGTCGAGATTCGCGGCGGCCGCCTCACGCGTGGTGTCGCCGCGCGCCAGCCAGCGCGAGAGACTGCCGAGAACGCTGGCAAAGCCGAGATCGTCGACGAAGAAGCGGTCGGCAACTTGCAGCAGCCCGGCCGGCAGTTCGTGATATTCGCCCATGCCGACAATGGTCACGCCCGGGCGCATCTCAGCTGTGGTCATCACTGGCTCGGTCGCCGTGGTAAGCGCCACTATGCCCTGGGCCGTCGCGACCGCGTCTGCGATGGTCATCGCCTGCGCTCCCGTTTCCGTCGCGAGGTCACGCGCGGTCTCGATGCGACGGGAGGCGACGATGAGCTGCTTATCGGGGAAAATGTCGCGAAAGCCGCGGGCGAAATAGGCGCCGATGCGCCCCGCGCCGATCAGCGCGACGGTCTGCATGTCGGCGGCACCCAGATGCTTCAGGGCGACGAGCCCGCAGGCGGCTGTGCGCATGCGATGCAGCTCTGTCTGCGCAATGAGGCCGCGTGGCTTGGCTGTGACCGGGTCGAGCAGCAGGCAATAATGGTTTTCGCCGAGGTCGCCGTCATGACCGAGATCACCGACGACGCGGAAGCCGCAGGCTCCGAGCCCCGCGAGATAGCCGCCCTTGACTTTGAATTTGGTCGGGGTGGCGATATCGGCAGCGAGAAACATGGCTGCGGGATCGGAGAGGGACGCTTGTCCAAGGCCCTGTTCGCGCAGCACGGCTTCGCAGGTCTCCACCACCTCGCTCATGGTGAGGAGGGCCGCTGTCTCGTGCTCGT
>JAQGKN010000525.1 GCA_028290085.1 Hyphomicrobiales bacterium | reverse complement strand
GACCGCGAGGGCGCGCTGCTCGTCTCCGAAGATGGCAGCGGCACCATCTGGCGCGTGACGAGCAAGGGCAAGTAAGCCTCAGGACGAGCGCAGGACCTGCGCCATATAGGCTTCGATGCTGGCCCAGTTTCGCCCGGCTGTGACCGCGCTGCGATAGGACGCCACGATCTTGCCCGCCATGACGCTTTCGCCTGCCTTGCGGTCGAGAACAATGGCGGTCTTGGCGCGCATCGCCTGCATGACTTCGGCGGGAAAGGGCGTCACCTTTGCGCCAAGAGCGACGAGTTCGGTGATGGCGGCGGCATTGCTCGCCTGCGCCTCGACGAGCCCCGCCGTATGCTCAGCGGCGCAGGCGGTTTCAACGATGGCGCGCAGATCGGGGCTCAGTTTCTCGAAGGCTGCTATCGAGATCAGCGCCTCGGCGGCACCATTCGGCTTGTTGAAGCCGGGCATGTGATAGACGGGCGCGAAACGCTGGAAGCCGAGCGGCTGGTCGTTGACCGGCGCGAGCAATTCGATGGCGTCGATCGTGCCGCGTTCCAATGCTGGCACCGTGTCGCCGGGCGGGATGGACTGCGGTGTGGCGCCGAGTTCGCGATAGACCTCGCCACCAAGGCCCTGAACGCGAATGCGGAGGCCCTTGATGTCATCCAGCGAGGTGATTGCCTTGCGAAACCAGCCGCCCATGGAGGGGCCGGTGTTTCCTGCCAGCAGGCCGCGCACGCCCGAGGGGCGGTAAAACTCGTCCCAGAGCGCCTGTCCGCCGCGCTGCTCGATCCATGTCTGGTGTTCGAGCGGGCCGAGGCCGAAGGGGGCTGTTGTGAAGAGCGCGGCGCCCGGCAGCTTGCCGTCCCAGAAGAAGGAGGCCGTGTGGCCCATTTCCGCGACGCCGTTCGAAATGGCTTCGAACACGCCGAAGGCGGGCACGATGCTGCCTGCCGGGAACACTTCGACCACGAGTCGCCCGCCGCTCATGCGCGTAATGCGCTGCGCAAGCCGCTCGGCAGAAACGCCTGGGCCGGGGAGATTTTTCGTCCATGACGTGATGAGCCGCCAGCGCGGCACCTCCTGCGCACGCGCGATGTAGGGCGCGGCGATCAGGGCGGTTGCTGAGGCTCCGAGCAGGGCGCGGCGCGAGGGGATTGGGGTGGTCATATGCGCCTTTTTCGTTCGTTAAAAGCCGCTAACGCGGCCCGCTTCTCCCTGGGGAGAAGCTGTCGGCGGAGCCGACTGATGAGGGGTTACGATCTCTGTTCTGGGAATGCGTAACCCCTCATCCGCCCGCTCACGCGGTCACTTTCTCCTACCGGGAGAAGGACCGCGCGGCGAGTGAGGCGTCTTTCAGGTGCGAACGTAGAGTTCGGCGCCCTGATCGAGGAATTCCGCGCTCTTTTCCTGCATGCCGGCCTCGCGCGCAGCGATTTCGGCGGCTTCGACGCGCAGGTCCTGCGAGATTTTCATCGAGCAGAATTTCGGGCCGCACATCGAACAGAAATGCGCGACCTTGTGAGCGTCCTTCGGCAGAGTCTCGTCGTGATAGGCGCGTGCCGTATCCGGATCGAGGCCGAGATTGAACTGGTCCTCCCATCGGAAATCGAAACGTGCACGCGAGAGTGCATCGTCACGAAGCTGTGCCGCCGGATGTCCCTTGGCCAGATCCGCCGCATGCGCCGCGATGCGATAGGTGATGACACCCACCTTCACGTCGTCGCGGTCGGGAAGGCCGAGATGTTCCTTCGGCGTGACGTAGCAGAGCATGGCCGTGCCGAACCAGCCGATCATGGCCGCGCCGATACCCGACGTGATGTGGTCGTAGCCGGGTGCAATGTCGGTCGTCAGCGGCCCGAGCGTGTAGAAGGGGGCCTCGTGGCATTCCTTCAGCTGCTTTTCCATGTTGATCTTGATCTTGTGCATCGGCACATGGCCGGGGCCTTCGATCATGACCTGGCAGCCCTTGGCCCAGGCGCGCTTGGTGAGTTCGCCCAGCGTTTCCAGCTCGGCGAATTGCGCGCGGTCGTTGGCATCCGCGATGGAGCCGGGGCGCAATCCGTCACCGAGCGAGAACGACACATCATATTTGCGCATGATGTCGCAGATGTCGTCGAAATGGTCGTAGAGGAAGCTTTCCTTGTGATGCGCGAGGCACCAGCGCGCCATGATGGAGCCGCCGCGCGAGACGATGCCGGTGACGCGTTTGGCGGTCAGCGGCACATAGGCGAGGCGCACGCCGGCATGGATCGTGAAGTAATCGACGCCCTGTTCGGCCTGCTCGATCAGCGTGTCGCGGAACACTTCCCACGTCAGCTTGATCGGGTCGCCATCGACCTTTTCGAGCGCCTGATAGATCGGCACCGTGCCGATCGGGACCGGCGAATTGCGCATGATCCAGTCACGGATGTTGTGGATGTTGCGGCCGGTGGAAAGGTCCATCACGGTGTCGCCGCCCCAGCGGATCGACCAGACGAGTTTCTCGACCTCTTCCGCGACCGACGACGTGACGGCCGAATTGCCGATGTTGGCATTCACCTTCACGAGGAAGTTGCGGCCGATGATCATCGGCTCGACTTCGGGGTGGTTGATGTTGGCCGGGATGATGGCGCGGCCGCGCGCGATCTCGTCGCGCACGAATTCCGGCGTCACGAAGGCCGGGATTTCCGCGCCGAAGCTTTCGCCGTCGTCGAGCTTGTCCTGCGCGCCTTCGAGCATCTTGGCGCGGCCAAGGTTCTCGCGGTGGGCGACATAGATCATCTCTTCGGTGATGATGCCGGCGCGGGCGAATTCATATTGCGTGACGTGGCCTTCGCCACCACGCAGTGGCGAGGTCACGGCGGGGCAGGGCGGCACGAGCTTGTCGGCGGAGACGCTGCCGTTGTCCTCTGGCTGAACGGCGCGGCCAGTGTAGGTTTCCAGATTGGCGCGACGCGCGAGCCATGGCTGGCGGATTCGCGGCAAGCCCTTCGAAAGGTCCACGTTGATGTCGGTTTCCGTGTAGGGGCCCGAGGCGTCGTAGACGCGCACAGGCTCTTCCTTGGGGTCGCTCAGGGCGATCTCGCGGAACGGCACGTGGATATCGGGATGGCCCTCGACGGTGTGGTAGACCTTGCGCGAACCAGTGAGCGGGCCCGTGGTCACGGTCTCCGGCACCATGCTGCCGGTCTTCGGCTGTATGTTCATATGTCGTCCTCCCGCCGGCCGGGTCTGGACTTGCTCATCATTCAGGGATCGGCGTTTGAGCTTCCGCTGGAGGCTCTGCTCTTCCCTGCGCTGGCATTATCCAGATCAGGTTATGTGGGTGTGATCTCAGCCGCCGGACAATCCGGAAGCACCCCATGGCTGGCGGTAAGCTAGCGCGGGCAGGATGGGAGTGCAAGTGTGTGTTGGGGCACTGAAAAGAGCGTGGAGAGGGGCGCACTTCCTCGTTGCCGTTATCGCGAGCGAAGCGAAGCGATCCAGTGCGATCCCGCGACTCCTGGATTGTTTCGTCGCTTCGCTCCTCGCAATGACGCTGCTGAGCGGGCGCGCCCCTCAGGCCTCGGGCTTCTTGCTGAAACTCGGCCGGGGAATGCCCATATGCGCGGCCCGCAGCGCGGCCGACCAGCGTTCACGCAGGTCGCGGAAATATTCGTCCGTAGCGTCCATGCGTGCCTCGACCTCGAAGCTCGGGTCGTTCGTGCGCGTTACCACGATATCAATGGGCAAGCCGACGCCGAGGTTGGATTTGATGGTCGAGTCCATCGAGATCAGGCCGATTTTCAGCGCGTCGTAGAGATCGGTGTTGAAATTCACGGCGCGGTCGAGAATCGGCTTGCCGTATTTGTGCTCGCCGATCTGCAGGAAGGGCGCGTCGGGGGTGCATTCGATGAAATTGCCCGCCGAATAGATCATGAAGAGGCGCGGCGGACCGCCCGCGATCTGGCCGCCGAAGAGGAAGGACACGTCGAAGTTGAGGCTCGCCTGTTCCAGCGCCTCGCCATAGACTTCGTCGACCTTGCGCACGGCACGCCCGATGAGTTGGGCAGCGGCGAACATGTCGGTCATGTCCTCGAGGCGGTCGAGTTCCTTCGTCTTGGCGTTCTCGACCCCATTGCGCACGAAATGCAGCACGTTCTGCGTGATCGAGAGATTGCCCGCCGTGGCGATGGCCAGGGCGTGATGGCCCTTCTTCTCAAACACATGCAGCTTGCGAAAAGTCGAGATGTTGTCGAGGCCCGCATTGGTGCGGGTATCCGCGATCATGACGAGGCCGTCACGCACGAGAATTCCGCAGCAGTAAGTCATGGAGGTCCCTTCCTTTGGGCACTCTTATAGCTTCGCCTAAGCCAGTCGGGCAAATCAGGATTGCGATTGCCGCTGGCTTGTCTGAACGCCGCGCGGGGTGAGGTCAATGCGCACCTCGACATTCGTGCCGTCGCCACCCAGCCGCGCCGCGCGCGCAGGGGCTGCGCCGAGTCGGTCGAGGCCCATGGCCACGCGGATGTGATTTTCCTGCGGGCAAACGTCGTGGGCCGCATCGAAACCTATCCACCCGAGCCCCTCGACGAAGGCCTCCGCCCAGCTGTGGCCGCCGGGCTCGCCCTCTTCGCCGGGCAAGGGCAGGTAATAGCCCTCGACGATTCGGGACGCGATGCCGAGGAAGCGCGCCGACGCGACAAAGACGTGGCCGATATCGGCAGCAGCAGCCGATTTTCGGCCGAGAATTTCGTTGGCGGCCACGAGCTCGTAGCGTTTCGCGCTGTGATCGACCTTGATCGTTTCGTGCACGGCCGTCATCAGCCTGTGCAAGGTGTCGAGCGTGCCTTCATTGCCGCGCGCGGCGTCCGTTGCAAAGTTGCGCAGATCCGTCCCGGCCAATGTCAGGTCGGTATCGCGAAGATAGACCTGGATGGGAAAGCGCTCGACGCCGCCGCGCACCACGCCGGCATTGTCGGAGGTTTCGACATCGCCTTCCGCGATGATCGTCAGTTCGGTCAGCGGCCCCTCGACTGAAAAGCTGTGCCCGATATTGCCGAAGGAATCCTCGGAGGCGCGCAGCAGGCAATCGGCATCCACATCCATGCGCCAGCCGATAATATGCTGTCCCTCATGGTTGCGCGGCGTCATGCGCAACGTCTGCACAGTCGATTTCGCCGGGGGATCGAAGGTGTAATGCGTCTCGTGGCGGATCCGGATGCGCATTGAAGCCTCAATCGATCAGATATTGTTCGGCGATGCTCGATCCGAGCCTGTCGTTGTCCTCGACGAAAGCCGTCAGGAACTCGTGCAGGCCGGTGCCGAAAATCTCTTTGATCGACGCGTTTTCAAGCCGCGTCAGAACGCTTCGGGCCTGTCGTTGTGACGGGCCCTGACGCCCGTAGGCGCGTGAGATCGAGTCGAGCAGACGCACGATGTTCTCGTAGCAGGAGTGCAGCGAGCGCGGCATTTCGGGCCGCAGGATCAGCAGATCGGCGACGAGCCACGGTTTGATGCCGCCGCGATAAACCCAATGATAGGCGGTCAGTGCGGAGACGGCACGCAGGATCGCGGTCCACTGGAAGTAATCAACCGTGCCGCCCACCGATTCCGTTTCGGGCAGGAGGACGTGGTATTTGACGTCCAGCATGCGCGCGGTCGTGTCGGCGCGTTCGACGTAGAGGCCTAGCCGCGAGAACCAATAGGCATCGTTGCGCAGCATTGTCCGGTGCGCGGAGCCGTCGAAGTCGAGCGAGGTCTTCTTCACGAAATCGAGGAAGCGCGAAAGCTCGATGCGATCGACGGAGCCATTGGCGCCCAGCGAGGATTCGTAGCGTTTGAGTTCGAGCCAGGCAGTGTTGATCGACTGCCACATCTCGATGGTTAGAGCCGTGCGGACGGCGCGCGCATTGGTGCGGGCGAGTTCGATGCAGTTCTGGATCGAGGATGGGTTTCTGGAATCGAACGCCAGAAAGTGGATCGCGTCCGCCTCCGTGATTTCCGTAAAGATGCGCTCGTAATCCTCCAGCACGCCGGCGGCGTTGAGCGTGCTTTCCCATTCCGAGCCGGTGCCGCCATAGGCGGTCGGCAGGGTGGAGAGGCGCTGGGTCGCTTCGATGATCCGGGCCAGGAAGTCGGCCCGTTCCATGTAGCGCGCGAGCCAGTAGAGATTGTCGGCGGTGCGGGACAGCATCAGGCGGCTCGCGAATGATCGGCTTCGGAAGGGGCGGATTTTAGAGCGCGCATGTCAGTTGGGTCCGGGTTCGTCGTCGATGACCCACGTATCCTTGGTGCCGCCGCCCTGGCTCGAATTGACGACGAGCGATCCTTCCTTGAGGGCCACGCGAGTCAAGCCGCCGGGTATGACGCGGATACCATCGGCGCCCGCGAGAACGAAGGGACGCAGATCGACATGGCGCGGGCCGATGCCTTCGTCGAAGGAGGCCGGGCAGGTGGAGAGCGACAATGTCGGCTGCGCGATGAAGCCTGCGGGATCATGCGCCAGTTTCGCGGCGAAGGAATCGATTTCGCCGCGCGTTGCGTGCGGGCCGACCAGCATGCCGTAGCCACCCGAGCCGTTCACTTCCTTGACGACGAGTTCGGGCAAATGCTCGAGCACGTATTTCAGGGCGTCGGGCTCGCGGCAGCGCCACGTCGGCACGTTCTTCAGGAGCGGTTCTTCGCCGAGATAGAAGCGGATGATCTCGGGCATGTAGGTATAGACCGCCTTGTCGTCGGCGATCCCGGTCCCGACGGCGTTGGCCAGCGTGACGTTGCCGGCCATGTAGGCC
>JAQGKN010000511.1 GCA_028290085.1 Hyphomicrobiales bacterium | reverse complement strand
CGGTGAGATCTGTTTCCTTTGTTCACCCGGTGGAGCGCGGACACTTGTGGCCGCCGACACTTGCGGGCGCGGACACATCCGCGTATGTGCGGCACCAGCGCCCGCCAGACACCCTTGGAGGCACGGGCGCATTTTAATTTTCATGAAGGACAAAGACAATGGCAGCGATCAAGTCACTCGCGGCCACGGTCCGCAGCGGGGCAGGCAAGGGGGCCGCCCGCAGCGTACGCCGTGAAGGCCGTGTACCAGGTGTTATTTATGGCGGTAACGTTCCCGCCGAGTCGATTTCGCTCGACTACCGCGAACTCAACAAGCTGATCTATGCAGGCCACTTCCTGACGACGATCTTCGAACTCGAGATCGATGGCCGCAAAGAGCGCGTGATCCCGCGCGACTACCAGCTCGACGTCGTGCGCGACACCCCCCTGCATGTCGACTTCCTGCGCCTGCGCGCCGGTTCTCGCCTGCGCGTGGACGTGCCCGTGCACTTCATCAACCAGGAAATCTGCCCCGGCATCAAGAAGGGCGGCGCGCTCAACATCGTGCGTCACTCCATCGAAATGCGCGTGCCGGCCGATCAGATCCCGGATGCACTGACCGCCGATCTGTCGACCCTCGACATCGCCGAGTCGCTGCACATCTCGGCGGTCCAGATCCCCGAGGGCTGCAAGCCGACGATCACCGATCGCGACTTCACCATCGCCACGATCACGCCCCCGGCGCGTAGCGAAGAGAGCCCTGCCGCTGCCGCAGCTCCTGCTGCTGGTGGCAAGCCCGGCGCCAAGCCGGCTGCAAAGCCCGCCGCCAAGAAGTAATCCGGCTCGCCGGTTGCTCCAAACCAATCCCGCCCGCGCCATCTCGCGCGGGCGGCTCTGCTTCCGGGGGCCCTCATGCTTCTCTTCGTCGGGCTCGGTAATCCGGGCCGGCAATATGCCGGCAATCGCCACAACATCGGCTTCATGGCGCTCGAGGCTATTGCCCGTGCGCATGGCTTCCCCGTGGCGCGCCCGAAGTTTCAGGGGTTGGCGACCGAGGGGACGATCGGTGCCGAGCGCGTGATCTTGCTGGCTCCGCAGACCTACATGAACGAGTCCGGCCGTTCGGTTGCGGAGGCCGCGCGCTTCTACAAGATCGAGCTGCGCGACATCGTGGTGTTCCACGACGAACTCGACCTGCCGCCCGCGAAATTGCGCGTGAAGACGGGGGGCGGCAATGCCGGGCACAATGGCCTACGCTCGATCACCGCGCATATGGGCAATGATTACCGACGCGTTCGGCTCGGCATCGGTCACCCCGGCGACAAGTCGCTGGTGCACAACTATGTGCTGAACGATTTCGGCAAGACCGAGGTGAAATGGGTCGACGCGCTCTGCGATGCCATCGCCCGCAATGCGCCGGTGATCGCCAAGGGCGACGATGCGAGCTTCCAGAACAGCGTCCATCTCGCAATGGACGCCGCCGGGTTCGGAAACGAAAAGTAGCTGGTTACGCGGCCGCTCCGCAGCACTTCTTGTATTTCTTGCCGCTGCCGCAGGGGCAGGGATCGTTGCGCTCGGGCTGCTTGCCCTTGACGACCGTCTTGCCCTTCGGCTTGGCGCCGTCGACGAAATACCACTGAGCGCTATCGGGCGCGAAGCGGAAGGTCGAGCGCTCGTGATGCGTTTCGCGTGCACCGCCGCGGCTGAAATGCGCGACGAACTCGACGATGCCCGAGAGGTCGCCCGGCTTGCCGTCCACGGTGTCGACGATGTCGAGGCCGTGCCATTTCGACTCACGCGACCAGGCTTCCAGCGAGGCGCGATCCATGTCGGCGCGGGCCTCTGGCGCCACCGTCTCGACCAGATAGTCGATGGCGGTGACGGCGAAAGCACTGTAGCGCGAGCGCATCAGGGCTTCGGCGGTCGGCGCCTTGGCGCGGCCTTCGATGAAGGGCTGGCAGCATTCCGCATAGGGAAGCTGGGCGGTGGCCGTCAGGCGGCAGGGGCAAGTGGTCAGTTCCATGCGCGCACATAGCCTGCCGGGCACCGGATCGGCAAGCAAACAGTGCTCGGCTCCTCCATGATCCTTGCCTTTTTGCGTCCCGCGCTCCATACGACAGGCCAATCCGGCCTCGAGCCTCACCCCAAAACATCGGACGTGCCATGGGTTTCAAATGTGGCATCGTCGGCCTGCCAAACGTCGGCAAGTCGACCCTCTTCAACGCCCTGACGCAGACCGCTGCGGCGCAGGCGGCGAATTACCCGTTCTGCACCATCGAGCCGAATGTCGGCGACGTGGCCGTGCCCGACGTGCGGCTGGAAAAGCTCGCCGCGATTGCCGGTTCGAAGGAGATCATCCCGACGCGGCTGACCTTCGTCGACATTGCCGGTCTCGTGCGCGGCGCCAGCAAGGGTGAGGGGCTGGGCAACCAGTTCCTGGCGAACATCCGTGAATGCGACGCCATCGCTCATGTGGTGCGTTGCTTCGAGGATTCCGACATCACCCATGTCGAAGGCAAGATTGACCCGGTCAACGATATCGAGACCATCGAGACCGAGCTGATGCTGGCCGATCTCGATAGCCTCGAGAAGCGTGTCGTTGCGACCGAGAAAAAGGCCAAGGGCGGCGACAAGGACGCGAAGGAGCTCTTCGACCTGATGAGCCGCTGCCTGGTCCTGCTGCGCGACGGCAAGCCCGCGCGCCTCGTCAGCGTTGCCGCCGACGAGCGCAAGATTTTCGAGGGTCTCGGCCTGCTCTCCTCCAAGCCCGTGCTTTACGTCTGCAACGTCGAGGAAGCCGCGGCCGACAAGGGCAATGACTTTTCGGAAAAGGTGCTGGCGCGCGCGAAGGAAGAAGGCGCAGTCGCCGTTGTCGTCTCCGCCAAGATCGAGAGCGAGATCGCCGTGCTGCCGCTGGCCGACCAGAAGGATTATCTGGAAGCAGTCGGCCTCGAAGAGCCTGGCCTCAATCGCGTCATCCGCGCTGGCTATCAGTTGCTCCACCTCGTGACCTATTTCACGGTGGGACCGAAGGAAGCGCGTGCCTGGACCATCGAGAAGGGTACGAAGGGCCCCGCTGCGGCGGGCGTCATTCATACCGATTTCGAGAAGGGCTTCATCCGCGCCGAAACGATTGCCTACGAGGATTACATCTCGTGCAACGGCGAAGCGGGCGCCCGCGAAGCCGGCAAATTCCGGCTGGAAGGCAAGGAATATGTCGTGCAGGATGGCGACTGTCTGCATTTCCGCTTTGCCAACTGAAACGGCCAAGCGACGACCGGAGCCCTTCGACGCATGAACTCAACTTTGCTGTGCTTCGAAGATTTTCCTGTCGGTCGCATCCTCGAGTACGGCGCCTACGAGGTCACGAAAGAAGAGATCGTCGCTTTTGCGACGGCCTTCGATCCGCAACCCTTCCATCTCGATGAGATGGCCGCAACTCGCTCGATGCTGGGCGGCCTCGCAGCCTCCGGCTGGCACAATTGCGCCATTCTCATGCGCTTGTCCTGCGACGGCTTCCTTCATCGCGCGG
Source organism: Hyphomicrobiales bacterium (assembly GCA_028290085.1). Classification (GTDB taxonomy): domain Bacteria; phylum Pseudomonadota; class Alphaproteobacteria; order Rhizobiales; family Beijerinckiaceae; genus Terripilifer. The sequence continues at coordinate 5,007 of JAQGKN010000511.1, read as the reverse complement.
ACGGCCGTGGAGCGCCGGGCATTGATGAGGTGAAATGGCTGAAGCCGGTGCGCCCCGGCGACATGCTGGGCGTGCGTGCGGAAGTGCTCAGCGCCCGCGTTTCTCAGTCGCGCCCGTCTACGGGCCTTGTCCGGTTCCGTTTCGACATGCACGACCTGTCGGGCACTGTGGTCATGAGCCAAACGAACTTCATCATGCTGGGCCGGCGCGGCCATCAGCATGAGGCCACGCGCATGCAGGCGCCGCCGCAGGATGCGCCCGTGGCAGCCGCAGAGCCGCCCGAACTCGTTCCCTCCTGGGGGCAGGTCGAACTGGGCAAGCGCATCGTGCTCGGTTCCAAAACCTTCTCCGCCGAAGAAATCATCGCCTTCGCGCAGCTCTATGATCCGCAGCCTTTTCACATCGATGCGGAGGCTGCGAAGACGGGGCCGTTCGGAGCGCTCGCCGCATCGGGCTGGCATACGGCTGCGTCCTGGATGCGCGCGATGGTCGATGCCAAGCACCGCAGCGACGAAGCTGCGGTTGCACGGGGCGACAAACCGCTCCCGTCGGGGCCCTCGCCGGGGTTCACGGCCTTGCGCTGGTTGAAGCCGGTTTATGCAGGCGACACGATCACCTTCGACACGACGCCCCTCGAAAGGCGCATCACCTCGCGCCCCGGTTGGGGCCTCATGCGCAGCCGCAATGCGGGCGTGAACCAGCACGGCGCGCAGGTGTATGAGTTTGAGAGCCATGCGTTCTGGAAGATCGAGGGGTAGGTTTCGCGCGTTCCTTCTTCCAAAGGGAGAAGCCGAGCACACCACAAAGCCAGTTGCCGTCATTGCGAGCGCAGCGAAGCACTCCAGTGCGATCTTGCGACTCCTGGATTGCCGCGTCGCTACGCTCCTCGCAATGACGGCAACCAAGAAAAGCGCCTGTCATTCAGGCACATTCTGATGATGCACACCCTCAGTGCCCGTCGAATCCGATCAACGTGCGCACGGGCACGCCCAGCGCCTCGATCTTCTTTGCGCCACCGAGGTCCGGCAGGTCGATGACGAAACAGGCTGCCACCACGTCGGCGCCGATCTGCTGCAGCAGGCGCACGGCCGCTGCAGCCGTGCCGCCGGTCGCGATCAGATCGTCGATCAGGATGACGCGTTCACCCGCGCGTACGGCGTCGGAATGCATTTCCATTTCATCGACGCCATATTCCAGCGAATAAGCGACCGACACGGTGGCGTGCGGCAGTTTGCCTTTTTTGCGGATCGGCACGAAGCCCGCGGATAATTGATGCGCCACCGCGCCACCCAGAATGAAGCCGCGCGCCTCGATGCCCGCGACCTTGTCGATCTTCGTGCCCGCCCAGGGCTGCACCAACTCGTCAATGGCGCGGCGGAAGGCGCGTGCATCGCCGAGCAAGGTCGTGATGTCGTGGAAGACGATTCCGGGCTTGGGATAATCGGGAATGCTGCGGATGGAGGCGCGAAGATCGGTCTGGAAACTCATGGTTCTCTTTCAATCCGACTGGCGCTCAACGCGCGAGGACACGCGCCATGACGGCATCGAGTTTGGCGAGCAGCGCGGGGTCGCGTGCGTCTGGCGGAGTGATGAGCGCGGTATCGAGCGCGCGATCTGAACCGACCGGGCACGCCTCGTGCTCCGCTGGAAAATCCCGCAGCAGTTGCGAGAGCAGCACCGCGGCCTTGCCCGCATTCTCGTGCACGATCTTGATGACGGAGGCCACATCGACGGCGTCGTGATCGGGATGCCAGCAATCGAAATCCGTCACCATCGCGATGGTCGCGTAGGAGATCTCGGCTTCGCGCGCGAGCTTGGCTTCGGGCATGGCAGTCATGCCGATCACGTCGCAGCCCATGGCCCTGTAGGCGAGCGATTCCGCCAGCGAGGAAAACTGCGGGCCTTCCATGCAGACATAAGTGCCGCCGCGTACGCACTCGATGCCCTGCGCCAAGCCTGCGGCGGCGATGCGATCCTGCAGGCGCGGCGCGAACGGATGCGCCATGGAGACATGAGCCACGCAGCCGTTTCCAAAGAACGAGGTCTCGCGCGAAAAGGTGCGGTCTATGAACTGATCGACGAGTACGAAAGTGCCGGGCGGCAAATGCTCGCGGAAGGAGCCGCAGGCCGAGACCGAAACGATATCGGTGACACCAGCCCGCTTCATCGCATCGATGTTGGCGCGGTAATTGATGCCCGACGGGGACAACCGATGCCCGCGCCCGTGGCGGGGCAGGAAGACGGCGCGTGTGCCGCCGATACGCCCTGAGCGCAGGACGTCGGAGGGCTCGCCCCAGGGCGTGGAGATACGCTCCTCGCGGACATCCTCCAGACCGGGAAGGTCGTAGATCCCGGACCCACCGACAATGCCGACGACAGCCTTGCTCATGATCGCTCCTGATTTGATCGCGCGCAGTGTCGGGACGTCGATGCCCGAAGGCAAGGCATCAATCGTGATGGGGCTCTCCGCCTCGTGACTTGCGCTCTGTCAAAGTGTCGCGATAGTCGCCCGGAGCGCGGGATATGCCCGCCGGGAGGGGACCATGCATCTGATCCGTCGCAAGGGCTGGGAAATTCCGGAGCGCGAGGCGACGCCCGAAGCGCTGTTTCTCAATCGGCGTGCCGTGCTGGGCGCGGGCGTCGGTTCCATCCTCGCCGGTGTGGCGCCTGCGATGGCTGCGGAGGAGCCGGACCCATCCGCTGGGCTTTACCCGGCTAAACATAACGACGCCTTCACGCTGGATCGCGAGCTGACGCCCGAGAAGATCAACAGCCAGTACAATAACTTTTACGAGTTCGGCACCCAGAAGAAGGTGTTCACCGCCGTCGACTCGCTGAAGATCCGTCCGTGGACGATCAAGGTCGACGGCATGGTCGAGAAGGCGCGCGAGATCGGCATTGACGATCTCTTGAAGACGATGCCGCTCGAAGAGCGTCTCTACCGGCATCGCTGCGTCGAGGCCTGGTCCATGACCATTCCGTGGACTGGGTTTCCGCTGAAGGCTTTGATCGATGCGGCGCGCCCGCTGAGTTCGGCGAAATACGTGCGTTTCGAAACGTTCCTCGACCCGAAAATGGCGCCGGGCCAGAAACAGAGCTGGTATCCGTGGCCTTATGTCGAGGGCCTGACCATGGCCGAGGCCACCAACGACCTGACGATGCTGGTGACGGGTGCCTATGGCAAGCCGTTGGCCCGCCAGTTCGGTGCGCCGATCCGGCTCCATGTGCCGTGGAAATACGGGTTCAAGTCGATCAAGTCGATCACCCGCATTTCCTTCGTGGATGAGCAGCCCAAGAACTTCTGGCAGTCGCTGCAATCCAGCGAATACGGCTTCTGGGCCAATGTGAATCCGGAAGTGCCGCACCCGCGTTGGTCGCAGGCGACCGAAGAAGTCATCGGCACCAGCACGCGGCGGCCGACGCTGCTCTACAACGGCTATGCCGAGCAGGTGGCTGGAATCTACAAGGGGATGGAAGGCCAGAAGATCTACTTCTGAGGCAACCCGTCACGAAGCCCCAAACGAAGCAATCCGGTGTGGTCTCGCCACTGCCGGATTGCTTTTTTTGTGTTTGACGTCAGGCCGGCTTCTTGTTCACTTCAGCGGTGTAGTCCTCGATCAGCGTGCGGGAGATCTTGCCCGGCGTGAACTTATAGGGACCGGCTTCCGACACCGGCGTCACTTCGGCGCCCGTGCCGCAGAGGAAGCATTCGTCGAAGCTCGCCAGCTCTTCCGGCATGATGCGGCGCTGGACCACTTCGATGCCGCGAAGCTTTGCGAGGCCGATCACCGTGTTGCGGGTGATGCCGTCGAGGAAGCAATCGGCGATAGGCGTGTGGATCACGCCGTCCTTCGTGAAGAACACGTTGGCGCCCGTGCATTCGGCGACGCGGCCCTGCCAGTCGAGCATGAGCGCGTCCGCATAGCCCTTGCGTTCTGCGCGGTGCTTGGAGATCGTGCAGATCATGTAGAGGCCGGCTGCCTTGGACTGGCAGGGGGCCGTCAACGGGTCGGGGCGGCGATAGTCGGCGATGTCGAGGCGAATGCCCTTCATTTTCTCATTGGTGTCGAACATGCTCGGCCAGTCCCAGACCGCGATGGCGACATTGATCGTGGCGTGCTGGGCGGCCACAGCCATCATCTCGCTGCCGCGCCAGGCGACCGGGCGCACGTAGCAGTTGGTGAGGCCATTCTTCTCGACCGTCAGCCGCTTGGCCGCGTCGAGCTCGGAGACGGAATAGGGGATCTCGAAGTCCAGAAACTCTGCCGAACGACGGAAGCGCTCGGAGTGCTCGGTGCTCTTGAAGATCTCGCCGCCATAGGCGCGCTCGCCTTCGAAGACGGTGGAGGCGTAATGCAGCCCGTGCGAGAGTACGTGCAGCTTCGCGTCCCGCCACGGCACGAGAGCGCCGTTCATCCAGATGAAACCGTCACGCTGGTCGAAAGGCAGAACTGACATTCTCTGGCTCCTCGGGGCGGCAGCCGGCGTCCGCAGGAGGCGGGCGGCGATGTCGGGAACGGCTGCCCAACTCGCGATCTTCTTGGTCAAGGCGCGGGCCTTGACGACTAACAACCAACCTGAAATATGTCAATATGGCTGACGTAAAAGGAATGCTTTGATGGATCAGGTGCTTCAGGCCAAGCCCGATTCCCGGAAACCTGCCTCAGGTTCCGATGGCGCGACGCCGGCCCCGATGTACGACCTGATCGAATTGTTCTTTTTCGCCTATCGCGATTTCGTGGCCGATCCCGACCGTCTGCTGGAAAGCCTGAATTTCGGGCGGGCGCATCACCGCGTGCTGCATTTCGTCCACCGTCATCCAGGCCTGATGATCGCGGAACTCCTCGATATTCTCGGCATCACAAAGCAGAGCCTCAACCGTGTTCTCAAGGAATTGCTCGACGAGGGTTATGTCGAGGCACGGCCCGGTGTGAACGATCGTCGCCAGCGGTTGCTCGATCTCCCAGCGGAGGGGCGACGGCTGGCCCTGGAATTGTCCGAGTTGCA
>JAQGKN010000499.1 GCA_028290085.1 Hyphomicrobiales bacterium | reverse complement strand
CCGTGCACGATGTCGTTTGCCTCCGACCAGCGGTCGAGGAACGCCTGCTTGTCGCCACCGATCGGCTGCGAGATGTTGTAGTGGATATTGCCGTCGCCCAGATGTCCGAAGGGCACCGGGCGGGCTCCCGGCATCTGCACGTCGAGCACGGCCTTCACTTCCTTCAGGAACTGCGGCACCTGTGCGACCGGCACGGAGACGTCGTGCTTGATCGAGCCGCCTTCGAGCTTCTGAACGTCCGATAGCAACTCGCGCAACTTCCAGAAATCCTTGCGCTGGTCGAGCGACGCTGCAACCGCGGCGTCGTCAATCAGGCCTTCTTCCATGGCGCCTTCGAGCAGCCCCATCATGCGCTCCGGTAGACCTTCGTCGGACTGCGAGGCGAGTTCGAGCAGCACGTACCAGTCATGCGGTGCCGACAGGGGCTCGCGGGTGCCCGGCCCATGGCGCAGCACGAATTCAATGCCGATGCGCGGCATGAGTTCGAACGTCTTCACATCGCCGCCCGCCAGCTTCTGCGCCATCGTGAACAGAGCCAGCGCCTTGTCGGGATCGGTGAGGCCGATGAACGCGGTCTCGGTGCTGCGGGGCTTGGGGAACAGCTTCAGGACGGCGGCGGTAATGATGCCGAGCGTGCCTTCCGAGCCCATGAACAGGTGCTTTAGGTCGTAGCCCGTATTGTCCTTCTTGAGCTTCGACAGATTGCTCAGCACGCGGCCGTCCGCGAGCACGATTTCGAGGCCGGTGACAAGGTCGCGCGCATTGCCGTAAGCGAGAACGGCGGTGCCGCCCGCATTGGTCGCGAGATTGCCGCCGATGGTGCAGGAGCCCTCGGAGGCCAGCGACAGCGGGAACAGGCGGTCGGCCTTGTCGGCTTCCTCCTGCACGCGCAGCAGCGTCATGCCGGCTTCCACGACCATGGTGTTCGAGGCTGTGTCGAGCTCGCGCACCTTGTCCATGCGCTTCAGCGAGAGCACGATTTCATCGCCCGATGTGCCGGGGATCTGACCACCAACGAGGCCAGTGTTGCCGCCCTGGGCCACGATCTGCGTGTTTGTCTCGCTGCAGAGCGCGAGAATGGCCGCGACTTCCGCTGTGGTGCCCGGGCGCACGACGCAGCGCGCCTTGCCGGCGTAGAGATCGCGCGGCTCGGTCAGATAGGCGCCCATGTCGCCTGCGTCCGTCATCACATGCTTGTCGCCGACGATGGCAGCAAGGCGCTGGATCAGGTCGTCGGTGCGGGAGAGAGTGGCACGGGTCATGGTCGGCTCTGGTTGGAATGTAGGTGACATATAGCGCAAGACGCGCGCGGGTCGAGCCCGGCGCTCAGCCGAGCAGACGTCCGCGGCGCTTGGGTTTGGGAGCAGGCGGACGGCGGAACGTGCCGACCAGCTCGACATGCGCGGAATGGCGGAACTGGTCGATGGGCGTGACCTGCTCGAGCACATAGCCGCCATCGGCGAGGATCCGCGCATCGCGCGTAAAACTCTGCAGATTGCAGGAGACACCGACAATCAGCGGCACCTGCGACACGGCGAGCGCGCGCGCCTGTTCCTCGGCACCCGCACGCGGCGGATCGAACACGACGGCGTCGTATTTCGTCAATTCGCCGCCCGCCAGCGGACGCTGGAATAGGTCGCGTGTCTCGACGCTCACGCCGCGCAGGCCCGTGGCACCGCCGGCGCCGCGTGCCAGGGCGATGGTGGCGCCCTTGTCGCCTTCCACCGCATGAACGGTGGCGCGCTCGGCGAGACGCAGCGCGAAAGTGCCGGATCCCGCGAAGAGATCGGCAATCTTGCTCGCGCCCTGCACGGCCTCGCTGATGAGCCCGAAGATCGCCTCTTCACCGGCGGCCGTCGCCTGCAAGAAGCCGCCCGGCGGCGGCGCGACCATGCAGCGGCCCATCCGCACCAGCGGCGGACGGCGCTCGATGATGGTGATGCCGTGATTGGAAATACGCGCGAGATCGAAGCGGCCCGCGACAGTGATGAGGGCCTGCATGTAGCCGAAATCGAGTGTGCCCGTGCCGCGCAGGTCGACGTCGAGACCCTCCAGCGTCGAGGTCACGACGATGTCGAGCGGCTTATCCAGCGGAATCAGCACGGTGGCTGCCGCGTGCGCCGCGTCGATGGCGCCTGCCATGCCGGGACTGAGGATCGGGCAGGCCGCAATGGGCACGATGCGATGGGCTCGCGCCTGCATGAAGCCGAGTTCAATGCGCTTGCGCCCGCCCGCATCTTCCTCGACACGGGCATGGAAGGTCGCGCGGCGGCGTCCCTCGCCATGCGCATCGACCAGCGCTGCGACGGGCGCGTCAAACTTGGCGCGCTTCAGCGCATCCACGACGAGGCCGCGCTTCCACTCCGCATAGGGTTCGGGGGCCAGCGTCTGCACGGCGCAGCCGCCGCAGATGCCATAGACCGGGCAGAAGGCTGCAACCCTGTCGGGGCTCGGCACGCGGACCTCGACGAGTTTCGCGCGGTCGCCATCGACCTCGGCCAGAATGGTTTCGCCGGGCAGGGCGTAGGGCACGGCGATCATGCCGCCGTCGAACCGCGCGAGGCCTTCGCCGCGCTGGCCGAGCCGCGAGATCGTGAGTTCCGTGTTGAGGTCGAGCCGCGTCATTCAATATCCGTTGCAGTGGCGGGCTTTTGCGCGCCGATCAGAAATTCTACATTGCCGTCTCCGCCTGTGATGGGGGAGGGCACGAGGCCTAGCACTTTCCAGCCTCGAGACGTGAGCCACGTCTGGATGTCGAGACAAACCGTCGCATGAATTCCGGGGTCGCGCACGACCCCTTTCTTCACCGCCGCCCGCCCGGCTTCAAATTGCGGCTTCACCAGCGCGATCAGCCGGGCGCCCGGCGCGGCCAGCGCGAGAGCTTTCGGCAGGACGAGCTTGAGCGAGATGAAACTGGCGTCGCAGACGATCAGGTGAGGCGGAAACGGGATTTCAGCCTCCGTCAGACCACGCGCGTCGGTCTTTTCCATGGCCACCACGCGCGGATGGGTCACAAGCCGCCGGTGCAGCTGGCCCTGGCCGACATCGACGGCGTAGACCCGTGTCGCACCGCGTTCCACCAGCACATGGGTAAAGCCGCCGGTCGAGGCGCCCACATCGAGGCAGGTGAGCCCTATGGGATCTATTCCGAAATGGTCGAGCCCGGCCACGAGCTTAAGCCCGCCGCGTGACACCCATTCATAGGCCGCCTGCGCCGAAACCTCCGCGCCGGGCTCCAGCATGTCGGACGGTTTGCGCACCACGATGCCGCCAGCCTGCACCAGTCCGGCCTCGATAGCCTCGCGCGCCTTCGCACGGCTTGGGAACAAGCCGCGTTCGATGAGTAGGACATCGGCGCGCTGACGCATGGTTTTGGGATCGCTATGGCTGAGGAAAGCAGCGCCATAGCACGTCGAGGCAGGCGAGTCGCCTGTGCTCGACTGCCCAGACAGGTAACCTTGGTTCATCCAATCTGCTATGTCGTCGCAAGGAGGGAAACGACGCGGCTATACAGCAGGCGCAAGATTGTACTGGATCCTAGTGGACAAGCTTGATGATTGACGGCAGCATTTTCGCGACGATCTGGTCATATCCGGCGGCGTTGAAATGCCCATACCCCCGGGCCGCAAAAGAAAGTTTTGGCTTTGATTATGGTTTTCCCCCCGGAAATCCCCAGCAGCCTATCCACGCTGTTGGCCTCTGCCAAGCAGCAGTGCCCAAGCATGACGGCACGAAGCCAATATTCGTGATCGCCCGTTTACGACGTTGCTTCAGCAAGGATCTCGAAAACCTGTTCGCGGCACCCCGCAGCATTGAAGGCGGACGGCTTCTTAATCTATCCTAAACCATGGCTCGCTGGTGGGCCCGTGGCAGGTGCTCGTGCGAAATGTTGCTGCTGCATTGTTCTTGGCGCTTGTCAGCCATTCCGCGCAAGCGGTCGCGGGAGACATCTCCGCGAGCCTCAGGGTGGGTGTGACAATCGTCAACGGAGCGCAAGCCAAACAGAGCCTCAGCCGGGTCACCACGCGCCTGCAAACCCGGAACACGCAAGTCGGGCAGGTGGCGCGGGACGCTGTGCCCAACGCGCCGACACTCAGCACGATCAGCCTGATCTATAAATAATCAGGCGATCAGCGACTTCGCCGCTTCTTCGCTCCGCCCCAGCATTTCCAGCACTTTGGCGACGATGGCCTTGGCGTCGAGACCCGCCTGCGCGTAGAGCCGGTCGGGCTTGTCCTGGTCGAGAAACACATCCGGCATAACCATGGTGCGCACCTTCAGCGGCGTGCGGCCACGCCCGTCGAGCGCGCCGTCGTCGCTCAGCGCCTGCAGCACCATCGAGCCGAAGCCGCCCGAAGATCCTTCCTCGATAGTCACGAGAACCTCGTGATGCGCAGCGAGCTTGCGGACGAGCGCGCGATCCAGCGGCTTCGCAAATCGCGCGTCGGCCACCGTCGTCGACAAGCCATAGGCCGCGAGATTTTCAGCCGCCTTGAGGGCTTCCGCGAGGCGCGTGCCCAGCGAAAGCAAGGCGATGCGCGTGCCTTCGCGCATGATGCGCCCGCGTCCGATTTCGAGCGGCACGCCGAATTCCGGCATTTCGATGCCGACGCCTTCGCCGCGCGGGTAGCGGAAGGCGATGGGGCCATCGTCATAGGCGACGGCGGTCGCGACCATGTGCACAAGCTCCGCCTCATCAGCTGCCGCCATGATCGTCATGTCGGGCAGGCAGCCAAGATAAGCGATATCGAACGAGCCCGCATGAGTCGCGCCATCGGCACCCACGAGCCCCGCGCGATCGATCGCGAAGCGCACCGGCAATTTCTGGATCGCGACATCATGCACGACCTGATCATAGGCGCGTTGCAGGAACGTCGAGTAGATCGCGCAGAATGGCTTGTAGCCTTCTGTCGCAAGGCCTGCCGCGAAGGTCACCGCATGCTGCTCGGCAATGCCGACATCGAAACTGCGGGTGGGAAATTTCTGCGCGAAGAGATCGAGCCCGGTGCCCGAGGGCATGGCGGCGGTGATCGCAACGATCTTGTCGTCGCGCTCGGCCTCCTTCATCAGGCTTTCGGCGAAAACGCGCGTGTAGGCGGGCGCATTGGCCTTCGGCTTGGCCTGCGCGCCCGTCACCACGTCGAACGTGTTGACGCCGTGATATTTGTCGTCGGACGCCTCGGCGGGCGGATAGCCCTTGCCCTTCTGTGTCACGACGTGGATCAACACGGGGCCGCCGACATTGGCATCGCGCACGTTCTTCAGCACGGGCAGCAGATGGTCGAGATTATGCCCGTCGATGGGCCCGACATAATAGAAGCCGAGTTCTTCGAACAACGTGCCGCCGGTGACATAGCCGCGCGCGTGCTCGACGGCGCGCGTGATGGCCCGATCGAGCCGCGCCGGCATGCGGCGGGTCAACTGCTTGCCGACATCACGCAGTTTCAGATAGGTGCGTCCTGAGCCGAGTCGGGCGAGATAGGCGGACATGGCGCCCACAGGTGGGGCAATCGACATGTCGTTGTCATTCAGAATGACGATGAGCCGCGAATGCATTGCGCCCGCATTGTTCATCGCCTCATAGGCCATCCCGGCAGACATGGCGCCGTCGCCGATGACCGCGATCACATTGTTGTGGCCACCCGAGAGATCGCGGGCGACCGCCATGCCGAGGCCAGCCGAAATGGAGGTCGAGGAATGGGCGGCACCGAAGGGGTCGTATTCGCTTTCGGTGCGCTTGGTGAAGCCGGAGAGCCCATGTGCCTGGCGCAGCGTGCGAATCCGGTCCCGCCGTCCTGTCAGGATCTTGTGCGGATAGGCCTGATGTCCGACGTCCCAGATCAGGCGATCGCGCGGCGTGTCGAAGACATGATGAATGGCAACCGTCAGCTCGACCACACCGAGCCCCGCGCCCAGATGGCCTCCAGTTACGGATACGGCATCGATGGTCTCGGCCCGGAGTTCGTCAGCCACCGCACGCAGGTCGGATTCCGGCAGGCGGCGGAGATCCTCTGGCGAGGACATCCTGTCGAGGAGGGGAGTTTTCGACGTGTCTTGCACTGATCTCTCTGCATGGCGGCCCTGCGCGAGCCCGGCGGTCGCGAGGAGGTTGCCGCTGGCTTACACCAGAACGGACAGGCCTGCCAAATGCGTGACGCCGTCCCCGGGTTCATCCTGACAGA
>JAQGKN010000496.1 GCA_028290085.1 Hyphomicrobiales bacterium | reverse complement strand
GGCCTCGCGCCATGATTTGAGATCGAGCGCGGGAACAAGCCCGGTCTCGGCCACGGCATCGGCTGCGCCGGAAACCAGATCGTGAATGAGCGCAGCGCTTTCTGGCCCGAGCTTCCAATCGCTGCGGGCTGTCTCCACCTTGTAGCCCTGCTCTTCCAGCACGCGCGCAAGATGGGCAGCCGCGAAGGGCCCCGCTGCGGGGCCAAAGCCCTTGTCGCCCTCCTGATGCGCATGGAAGGCGGCGAGCACCTTGGCATCGGCGGGATGTGGGGGCTGCCAGACTTCCGTACCATCGTAGGTGAGGATGGCATAGAGCGGCAATTTGCGGTGGGCCAGGCTCGCACAGAGCCGCGCGATCCAGACCGGGGAGACCAGATCGAAGAAGGCCGTCGCGGTCACAAGATCGGCGCCGCCATCGAGCACGGCGTCGAGATTTTGCGCGAGGTCGGCCTGCTGGAAATGGACCGTGATCTGCTTGCCATGCTTGTGCAGATGCAAGGCGTCGCCGCTACTCTCCGCATGGTCCGCCCAGGCGATCAGCGCGCCACGCGCGGCATCGAGCAATGCGTGGTCCCAGTCCACGAGACGCCATGTCTGGTCGGCGGGGAAGCCCTCCGCCAAAGCGCGCAGGTTCGAGCCGGAGCCACAGCCGAGATCGAGGATGGTGACACGATCGCGACCGGTGAAATGGGCGAAGACTTGCGCGGCGAGATCGGCCGAGCGCGCTGCATGGTCGGCGGGTTCGCGCAATGCGAGCCAGTCGGGCGAAAATCCGCTCATGACCATTTTCCTTCTGCGACGCTGGACAGAACGGCGGCGACGATGCCTGCCGTGTCCTCCCATGTGGGCAATGCCTGCCCCGCTGTGAAGGAGGCCTCGGCCAGCGATTTGCGGAGCGGCGCGTCCTGCACCATGCGCAGCAAGGCCGAGCGGAGGCCCAGAACATCGCCCGGGGGAATCTTCAGCGCAGCAGCATCCGGCACAGTATCGTCCGCCGCGCCGCCCGTCGTGACGACGATGGGCAGGCCGCGCACCATAGCTTCCGCGAGCACCATGCCGTAGCCCTCGTAGTGCGAGGACAGGATGAAGACATCAGCGCCGGCATAGAGCGCGTCGAGGGCGGCCGCGTCGATCTCGCCGGTGAGTTTGATCCGCGACGCAAGGCCACAGGCTGCGATCTGCGCTTCAAGCGCGGCCACGTGGTCGGGCGCGCGGGCGAGCGAACCTGCGATGGTGAGGCTCCAGTATTCGGTCCCCAGCCGCGTGAGCGCCTCGACGAGAACGTCGTAGCCCTTGCGGGGTACGACCGAGCCCACGGCGAGAAGGGCCAGCGATGACGCGCCGCTGCTACGTGCTTGCGGGGCGCGGTCCGTTCCCGGGAGCGCGACCGTGATCTTGCCGAGCGGCACGCTGTAATCGGTTGCGAGCACGTCTCTGGTGGCCGGGCTTGGTACGACGACATGCGAGGCTCTTGCCAGAGCGTTCCGTTCGCTGGTGGCAAGCGCGCGGCGGCTCGGGTCGGCGAGGCCAGTTTCCAGCGCTAGCGGGTGATGAACCATCGCGACGATGGGGGCGGCGATGACATCCACGAGCGCAGCCGGACAGGCGCCGAACGCCAGCCCATCGATAAACAGCACCGCATCGCGCGGCACGGACGCCAGCAGGCGCTCCGTCACCGCAAGATCCTGCGGACCGGGCGATGGAAAGCTCCCCGGCAGCTGGAGATGCTCAACGGCAACTCCGAGCCCCGGCAAGCGTGCCATGACTTCGCGGTCGTAGCGATAGCCGCCGGTCAGGCTCGCGAGATCGCCGGGAATTGCGAAGACCGCGCGCGCCATGTCTGTCAGGCCACCGGACCTTCAAACCAGGCCCGGGCAACGTGGGATTCGTGCAGGGTCACGCGGATCTTCGCAATGCCCTCGCCGCTGTCACCGAGGTCGCCATTGCGGGCCGCGGCCGACATGGCGTCGAAAATGTACTTCGACAGGAATTCCGTCGTGGTCTGGCGTCCCGTGAATTGCGGGAGCGCGTCGAGATTCTGGTAATTGATCGGGCCGAGCACCGCCTTCAGCGCCTCGCTCGCCCGGCCGATGTCGACCACGACCTCGTTGCTCGTCAGCTGCTCACGATAGAAGGCCACGTCCACAATGAAGGTGGCCCCGTGCATGTTCTGCGCGGGTCCGAAGAACTCGCCCTTGAAACTATGGGCGATCATGATGTGCTCACGCACTTCGAGGGCATACATGCTTGATCTCCGCTGATTTTTAGTAACGCACAACCGTCGCGAGAGCCGGCGCGGTGGGCGAAAGGATGTCGTGCAGCGCGTCCGGCAGGCTTTCGAAGGCCACTTCGCCGGTGATGAGCTGGTCAATCACGTCGTCCTGCAGAAGATCGAGCGCTTTGCGCAGGCGGCGCGCATAAGTCCAGCGCGGGCGGCGCCCTGTCGCGACCTGACCGACCTGCGAAGAAACGAGCTTCAGGCGGCGGCTGTGGAAGGCTCCGCCCAGCGGCACCATCACCTGCTTGTCTCCATACCAGCTGAGTTCAACCACGGTGGCTTCCATGCCCGCCGCACCCAGCGCAGTCGCAAGCCCTTCGGCCTGCGCGCTGGCGTGGAAGACCACGTCGGCATCGCCCGCCAGCGTGTTGGGCATGCGGAATGTGGCGCCCAACGCCGCGACGATGCCCGCACGATCGGGCTCGACATCGACAACGGTTACCTCGGCACCCGGCAGCCGGGCTGCGAGGAAGGCGACGAGCAGGCCGATAAGGCCCGCGCCGACGATCACGATTCTGTCACCGGGACCGGCGCCCGAATCCCAGAGCGCGTTGAGCGCGGTCTCCATATTGGCGGCGAGCGCGGCGCGCCGCAGCGGCAGGGCCTCGGGGATCGCCACGAGTCGCTCGACCGGCATGACGAAGCGAGTCTGATGCGGATGCAGTGCGAAGACGGGTATGCCGAGCCATTCCTTGGGGCCCTGCTCGACGATACCGACCGCGCAATAGCCGTATTTCACGGGATAAGGGAATTCTCCCTCCTGGAAGGGAGCTTTCATCCGGTCGTATTCGGACATGGGCACGCGGCCCTCATAGACGAGGCGTTCGGTGCCACGGCTGATGCCCGACCACAGCGTCAGGATGAGCGCTTCCCCGGGGCCAGGCTCGGGCACGGCAACGGGGCGCAGCTCGGCGCGCGCCTTACTCGTATACCAAAGCGCACGGCTAGCTCCGGCGCCAAGTTTTCGCGTGTTTTTCGTCTCGACCGTCATCGCATCACCTACTAATGTCCCGCCAGACTTAGCAATAGGCAATCCAGCCGACAATGCGGGCAGGCTTTCACCGGATAGAGTGTCCCAGATGACGTCCATCCCCTCGGCTTTGTCCGCACACTTGCAGCCCGCGTCCATCCTGACACGCCGGCGCGTCGGCGTCGCCTCGCTCAATCTCGTAACCTACGGGCTGCTGCTGGTCTGGCTCGCGCAAATTCTGGGTGCGCAGGGCTGGAGCGCGATTGACGTGGCGATTTTCGTCTGCTTCGCAATTGCAGCGCCGTGGAGCGTGCTGGGCGTGTGGAATGCGCTCATCGGTCTGTGGCTGCTGCATATGCGTGACGATGCGCTGGCGCTCGTCGCGCCCTTTGCGGATGCCGGCGACACGAGCGGACCACTCCATCTGCGCACCGCTGTCGTCATGACCGTGCGCAACGAAGACCCGGCGCGCGCCTATGCGCGGCTGGAGACAGTGATGCATTCCATTCTCGCGACGGGCGAGGATTCGACATTTGGCTTCTTCGTCCTGAGCGACACGAGCGAGGCAGATGTCGCGGCGCTGGAAGAGCACGCCTTCGATGGGCTGAAGCTGCGCAACCCGGAGTTCAGCGAACGCCTTTTCTACCGGCGCCGCACTGACAATGCGGGCTACAAGGCCGGCAATCTGCGCGACTTTTGTGAGCGGTGGGGCGCCGATTATGAATTCATGCTGCCGCTCGACGCCGACAGCCTGATGTCGGGCGAGACGATCCTGCGCATGGTCCGCATGGGGCAGGCTCATCCGAAACTCGGCATTCTGCAGAGCCTCGTCGTGGGCGCGCCGGCGACGTCGGGTTTTGCGCGCATCTTCCAGTTCGGCATGCGCCACGGCATGCGCCCTTACACGATGGGCAGCGCTTTCTGGGCGGGCGATTGCGGTCCGTTCTGGGGCCATAATGCGCTGGTGCGTATTGCGCCGTTTCGGGACCATTGCAAGCTGCCCGTCCTGCCGGGGAAGGCACCGCTCGGCGGGCAGATCCTCTCGCACGATCAGGTCGAAGCGGTGATGATGCGCCGCGCGGGTTTCGAGTGCCGCGTGCTGCCGCAGGAGAGCGGCAGCTATGAGGACAACCCGCCGACCCTGCTCGAATTCTCGCGCCGCGATCTGCGCTGGTGCCAGGGCAATATGCAATATTGGGCGCTGCTCGGCCTGAAGGGTTTGCATCCCATGAACCGTTTCCAGCTGCTCTGGGCGATCATGATGTTCATCGGCGTGCCGGCCTTTACGGCGATCATCGCGCTCGCGGCGTTGAAGCCGCTCGACGGCGAGGATGTGAATGCGTTTCCGGCCGCCTCCGCGCTTGGCTTCTATGCCGTCTTCCTGGCCATGTATCTGGCGCCGAAGCTGGCGGGGTTCCTTGACATCGCCCTGACGCCCGGCGGTCTCGCGCGCTACGGCGGTGGCAGGCGCTTCGCTCTTGGCGCGCTGCTGGAACTCGGCTTCTCCTTTCTGCTCGGGGCAAGCACCACGCTGCGGACCAGCCTGTTCATGATCGGGCTGCTGTTTGGGCGCTCCGTCATCTGGAGCGGACAGGCGCGCGACGCGCATGCACTGTCGGTCGCGACTGCCGCGCGCGGGTTGTGGCCGCAAATGGCCTTCGGGGTGTTTCTCTTCGTGGCGGCGGGCGTGCTCGCGCCCGGGGTCATCCTGTGGTCATTGCCACTGACTGCAGGCTATCTCCTCGCCGTGCCTTTCGCCGTTCTCAGCGCTTCACCGGCTCTTGGAAGCTGGCTGGCGCGCACGAGTCTTTGCGCGCTGCCGGAAGATCTGGCACCGCCCCCTATTCTCACAGCTCTCGACGCGCGACGCGGGGGCCACGCCCTCACCGAGCACGGCGAGACGACAAGGATTTTCGAACCCGCATGACACATCGTTTTTTCGCGCTCGCTTTTTCGCTCGCACTCGCCTTTCCCGTCACGCAAGCCCAGGCACAACGCGCGCCCGCCGTACCGGCGGCGCCAGCCGCTTTCGTACCGCCCTCGCAAGGCATCGACCCGAATGAGCTCGCGGTTCAGATCGCCAACAAATCGGTTCCCGTGCTGTGCGCGGAGAAGGACAATGTCGAGCTGAACATGAGTGCGCCCAACATTCGGCGTTTCCGCATTCAGGCTGTGCATCCGGCCTATATCGGCTCCATCGTCGTTGATCGTTGGGCGCCGGATTTCACGGCCTGCGACATGTCACATGACACGAGCTTCAAATCGAATGCGCGGCGCAAGACGTTCTGGGAGACACCGGAATATTGGCTCGTCGGCTACACCTATCCTTCGTTCTGGCGGCCGGGCAACGTGCCGGTGCGTGTCGGCGATCATGTCGAGACCGGCCTCCACATGATCCAGCTCTGGATGCGATATCGCGAGCGCGCGGAAGAAGTGCTGGTGCTTTATCCGCCCGACGGCTACTGGCGCGCGCGGCCGCTGCCCTTCGCGGACATGCGCTGGACGTCCTATGGCTCGTCATTCCTGCTCGGGCCGGTTGAAACGCAGGAACGTCCTATCGTGGCTTTGAAGTCGGTCGCATTCGATCCCGACACACTCACCTTCACGCTCGATTATGTGCGCGGCGGTTCGGCGAAACTGAAGATCGATACGATCGACCAGGAGCGCATCGTGCTGAACGCATCGTTCTCGGGCGACCTACCGAAGGATCTGCCCTTCGCCAGCATGCGCTCCATGTATGCGACCGAGTTCAATTCGGATGTCGCGCGGGTCGCGTGGCGCAGCAAGAATAGCGAGAGCTGGGGCGAGTCCCCCATCATGACCTATCCGGGCGGCTTGGCGACGGAGATCTGGGCGGGCCGCATCGCGCCCTCGCAGCATAACAAGAGTGCGCCGGACATGGTGTTCAGCCATTTCTCGGATCAGCCTACGCCCTGATCGGACTCGCCGGGACAGCACACATGACGGTAAACCCGGGGCGCGGGCGCCTTCTCATTCTAGATGCGGCGCGCGGCGTGGCACTGCTTGCCATGTTCGTGTTCCACATCGTGTGGGATCTCGGCTTCTTTGGCCTGATCCCCGCGTCATGGCCCGACGATCCGCGCTTTCGCGCCTATGGCCATACCATCGCAACCGGCTTCATCATGCTAGCAGGCATCGGTCTTGTGCTGGCGGCGGCGCAGAAGCCGGGCTTGCGGCCTGCACTCATTCGCATCGGTCGGATTGCGCTGGCAGCTGCGGGCGTCAGCGCCATCACCTATGCGATCTTCCCCGACGAGTTCATTTTCTTCGGCATCCTGCATCTGATCGCTCTCGCGAGCCTTTGCGCTTTGCCTTTCCTGCGCGCGCCCGCAAGCGTTGTTACACTTGTGGCGTTGATCGCGCTGGCCTTGCCGTTGCTCGTGTC
>JAQGKN010000479.1 GCA_028290085.1 Hyphomicrobiales bacterium | reverse complement strand
TGCCCGCAAATTGCAGTCTCTTAACGCCAGCGGATGAGCATAGGGCGCTCATCCATCGCGCGGGATGGACTTGAAATGGCGGCGGACCGCGACCCCTATCTTCTGACTTCCCCACGCATTTTCCTCGTGCGGATGGTGGTTTTTCTGATCCTGGTCGGCTTTGTCGGCCTGATTCTCTATCGCCAGATCGTCGTCGCCTTCATGGCCAATCCCGGCCTGAATGCCCTGATTCTCGCGGTGCTCCTGATCGGCATCCTGCTGGGCATCCGGCAGGTCTCCCGCCTCTTCCCCGAGATTCGCTGGGTCAATGCCATGCGGCGGGGGCAGGCAGCCAGGCCCCCCGTCCTGCTGGCACCCATGGCCACCATGCTGGGCGATGGCGGCTTGCGCTCCATCACGACCGTCACCTTGCGTGCCATCCTTGATTCCATTGGCACGCGTCTTGATGAAGCCCGCGAGATCGCGCGTTACCTGACCGGCCTGCTCGTATTTCTGGGCCTGCTCGGCACCTTCTGGGGCCTGCTCGAAACGGTCGGCTCCATCGGCGGCGTCCTGAAATCCATGCAGAGCGGTGCCGATGCCACCGTCATGTTCGACGACCTGAAGAATGGCCTCGCTGCCCCCATCGCCGGCATGTCGATCTCCTTCACCTCTTCGCTCTTTGGCCTCGCAGGCTCGCTGATTCTCGGCTTCCTCGACCTGCAAGCGGGCCAGGCACAAAACCGTTTCTACAATGAGCTGGAAGACGCCCTCTCGGCCAATGCGACGGACCCGATGTCCGCCATCCCTGAGAGCGCTTCCCTGCCGCAAGACCTGCGCGAAGCCTTGCAACGCATGGCGGCAGGCTCCGATCCCGCCAACTCGCGTGCAGCCTCCGCTGCCATGGTCAACCTCGCAGAGGGCATTCAGGGCCTCGTGCAGCACATGCGCAGCGAACAGCAGCTCGTGCGCAGCTGGGTCGAGGCACAAGCCGACCAGCAGACCGAAATCAAGCGGCTGCTCGAGCGGCTCTCCGTCGAGATGGAGCGTCGCTGATGGCGCTGGGACGCAGCCGCCGTTCGGGACGCGGGTTTGATTACTGGCCGGGCTTCGTCGATGCGCTTTCGACGATGCTGCTCGTCATCATCTTCCTGCTCTCGGTCTTCATGCTCGCGCAATTTTTCCTGTCGCGGGAAATGACGGGCAAGGACACGGCCCTCACCCGCCTCAACCGGCAGATCGAGGAACTGACCTCCCTGCTCGCGCTCGAGCGCTCCAACAAGGGCGAGGTGCAATCCTCGCTGAGCGCGCTGCAAGCGACGCTGGATGCCAGCGAGCGCGAGAAGCAGCGGCTTCAGGGGCTGGTAGATTCCGGACGTAACGGCATGGAATCGGCAGGCGGCGCGGCCGCCGCGGCTCGTCAGCAGGTCGACGCCGAAAAGCTCATCTCGTCGCGCGCTCTCGCGCAGGTCGATATTCTCAACCAGCAGATCTCGGCACTCCGGCGCCAGCTCGCCGCGGTGGAGGATGCGTTGAACGCATCCGAGAACCGCGACAAGGAGAGCCAAGCCCGCATCGCCGACCTGGGTTCACGCCTGAATGTCGCGCTCGCCCAGAAGGTGCAGGAACTCGCGCGCTACCGTTCGGACTTCTTCGGCCGCCTTCGCGAAATCCTCGGCAATCGTCCCGGCATCCGCGTCGTCGGCGATCGTTTCGTTTTCGAATCCGAGGTGCTGTTCGAGACCGGCCAGTCGGCGCTCAACCCGCAGGGGCGCGCTGAACTCGACAAACTTGCCGCAGCCATCACGGATCTTGAGCGCGAGATTCCGCCTGAAATCGGCTGGATCATGCGGGTCGACGGTCACACCGACAAGCGGCCTATCGCAGGCCGGTCGAACTGGGATCTGTCCGCCTCACGCGCCATTGCCGTGGTGCAATATCTCGTGACGCGCGGCGTTTCTCCGCAACGCCTGGTCGCCGCCGGCTTCGGCGAGTTCCAGCCCATCGACACGGCCGAGACAGAAGATGCCTACCGCCGCAACCGTCGCATCGAGCTGAAGCTCACCGAACGCTGAGGCTTATTCGGCGGCTTCAGTTTCGTGCGCCACACCAGCCTCGAACTGGAGGCGCGCCAGCCTCGCGTAGAGGCCGTTGCGCGCGACCAGCGCCGCATGCGTGCCTTCCTCGACGATGCGCCCCTCGTCCATGACCAGGATGCGATCCGCCTTGAGCACGGTGGCCAGCCGGTGCGCGATGACCAGCGTCGTGCGGTCCGTCATGATATTTTCGAGCGCCGCCTGCACCAGCGTCTCATTCTCGGCATCGAGCGCCGAGGTCGCCTCGTCGAGCAGCAGGATCGGTGCATCCTTCAGGATCGCGCGCGCAATGGCGAGACGCTGCCTCTGGCCACCCGACAGGGTGATGCCGCGCTCGCCGGCAAGCGTGTCGTAGCCGCGATCGAGATTGTTGATGAACTCAGCCGCCGCCGCTTTCTCTGCGGCCATCCGCACGGCTTCTATGGGCGCATCGGCGCGGCCGTAGCGAATGTTGTCGGCAATGCTCGCCCCAAAGATCACGGGATCCTGCGGCACCAGCGCGATGCCGGCACGAATCGCGGAAGGATCTGCATCGCGCAGATCGACGCCATCGACGAG
Source organism: Hyphomicrobiales bacterium (assembly GCA_028290085.1). GTDB lineage: Bacteria > Pseudomonadota > Alphaproteobacteria > Rhizobiales > Beijerinckiaceae > Terripilifer. The sequence continues at coordinate 7,784 of JAQGKN010000479.1, read as the reverse complement.
AATGTGACCGCCGACCGGATCGTAGAAGCGCATCAGCAGCTGGAAGACGGTCGACTTGCCAGCCCCCGAGGGGCCGACGATGGCGACTGTCTCGCCCGGTGCCACGCGGAACGAAAGATCGCGCAGAGCGGCGCTGTCGACGCGCGTCGGATAGGAGAATTCAACGTGCTCGAAAACGATCTCGCCGCGCGCGGGCGAGGGAAGCGCTTCAGGCTGTGCGGGCGCCACGATCGTCGGGCGAACGGCTAGAATCTCGGCGATGCGGCCCGCAGCACCGGCCGCGGACGAAATCTCGCTCCACACCTGGCTCAACTCACCGAGCGCACCCGCACCGAGGACGGCATAGAGCACGAACTGCGAGAGCAAGCCGCCGCTGATGCGTCCTGCCAGCACGTCCTGCGCGCCGAGCCACAACACACCCACGACGCTGGCGAAAGCGAGGAAGATCGCGACCGTCGTCAGGATCGCGCGTGCCCCCGTGGCGTTGCGCGCGGCCCGGTAGGATTCCTCGACCGCAGCCGCGAAACGCGCGCGCGTCGTGCCCTCGGCCCCGAAGGCCTGCATGGTGCGCACGGACCCGAGATTTTCGGCGGCGAAAGCGGTCGCATCGGCCAGCGTGTCCTGCGCGGCGCGCGACCGCGCTCTCACCGAGCGCCCGGAGGCGACCAGCGGCAGGACGATGATCGGGATGGCCACCAGAACGAGCGCCGAGAGTTTCGGGCTGGTAATGACCATCATGGCGATGGCACCGAAGAACATGAAGAAGTTGCGCAGAGCGACAGATGCCGACGAGCCGAAGGCCGATTTCATCTGCGTCGTGTCTGCGGTGAGGCGGGAGACGAGTTCGCCGGTGCGCGCCGTATCGTAGAAATGCGCATCGAGCCGCGTCAGATGGGCGAAGAGATCGGCGCGCAGATCCGCGACCACGCGCTCGCCTATGGTCATGACCAGAAAATATCGCGATCCCGAGGCCAGCGCGAGAATGCCGACGACGCCGATCATCGCGCCAAAGTACCAGTCGATGATTCCGGTGCTGTCGGCGGAGAAGCCGTGATCGATCATCCCCTTCACGGCCAGTGGGACGGTCAGGGTTGCGGCTGCAGCCACGCTGAGCGCCACGAGCGCGCCAAAGATCCGGCCCTTGTAGCGCCGGGCATAGGGAATGAGCGGCACCAGCGCCCGCAGCGACGTCGCCGGTTTCGGGGTTTCTTTCGGATCAGCCATATTTCCGCGAACCTTTTTCGAACCTGTGCAGCACGGAGACCCTTACACCTTGTCTCCGCCCGCTCCCTGCGTTATAGGGGCGCAACCCCGTCTTCGGGAAAAAATCACGCGCGGCCGCGACCATCGCCAGGCGCATCCCCGCTGCAAGCTCCGCCTGAAGGAACAGAGACGATGAAGGCCGATATTCACCCGCACTACCATTTCATCAAGGTCGTCCTGACCAATGGAACGGAATACACGACGCGTTCGACGATGGGCAAGGACGGCGACACGCTGAACCTCGACATCGATCCCAACACGCATCCGGCATGGACCGGCGGTTCGCAGCAGCTGCTCGACCGTGGCGGCCGTCTGTCGAAGTTCAACTCGCGCTTCGGCGCCATCGGCCTCGGCACGAAGTGAGGCTCTGGCCGGGCGCAAGCCCGGTCGTCCCACGCGCTTGCGGCACGAAAACAAAAACCCCGGCTCGCGCCGGGGTTTTTGTTTTCGTGCCGCTCCCTGCCCGACAGGAGCAGGGACGACGCCGTTTGAACTTTAGCTTGCCCGATGCTCGAAAGCTGCGCGCAGCTGATCGAGCTGACCCAGTACCACAGGCGTCTTCGCCTCGGGTTCAGCGCCGTAGATCAGGCTGTCGAGATGGATAATACGAGCCTGCAAGCGCTGCGACTGAAGCGCCAGATCCTGCAAGCGCTGCGGCAGACGAGCGAAAGCGTCCGGCGCGCTGGCCAGTTCCTGACGGGACAGCAGCACCTTGTGCTTGTCGCCGGCGGCCTGGCCCTGCGTCATCTCGCCTTCGTTCACCGCCCGCTGCAGCAACAGCCAGGAGGCGAGCTGCATCAGGCGCGTGGTCAGGCGCATGCTCTCCGAGGCATAGGCCAAGGCATCGCCGCGGCTGAGCTGGCGGGCGTCCTTGCGGCCCTCCCCGTCCAGATATGCGGCGGACTCTTCGACGAGCAGCATTCCCTCGCGAAACAGGACCTTAAATGCTTCCGAGGTCGCCAGCCTGTGGCCAAACGACACCGTATTTCGATCCGTGTTCTGGAAACTCTGCAACATACTGACCTCCACCCGTGGCCGCGTCGGCTGTTCCGAAAAGGAGCAGGCTCGATGCCTCACCGCAGATGGAGCAATAGTAGCGCCAAACCACTCCGGCCGCACGTTAACACGCCGTTAAGGTTAACAGCTCGGCCGTAAGCCTTTGATCCGCCCTCAGGCCGCCCTGCCCGGCTGCTCCATGGGCGCCGTGCCGTCGTGGAAGATGCTTTTCAGCATGGCCCGCAGCTCGGGCGTGTCTTCATGCTTATGAACGCTGACCGCGTGCTGCACGGCGGCTTCGAGAAGCTCGCCCTCACTATCCGCCGCGATGGCGACCGTGCAGTTCATTTCACTCGGGAATTCCCGGCAATCGATGAATTTGCGTGCCATCTGAGTCTCCTGCGGAGTTCCCAGCCATGTGTATATCAAGCGCGCGCGGCGGCCTTTGCCATCCAGCGACGCCAGCAACGAGCCCGTCTGCGCGACAAATCGTGAAAAGTGTCACGATTTGAAGAACGCATCGGCGGCTTTCTTCGAGTCCTGCTTGGCCGTGCGCACTGCTTCCAGCCGGGCGATCTCCTCGCGCAGCATACCAATGCGCTCGTCGAGCTCCCCGACCGACAAAACGTCGAGCGGCTGACCGATCTCGTGACGCGTCGGCGGTTTGCGAACCGGCGCACCGAATGGGTCGTCGTCCTCTCTCGCGGCCATTGCGTCCTCCTCGTGGCTCAGAGCGGCAGACTAGCGCGGCGTGCGGCAGCCTGTCATGCCCCGTGCGCAGCGCTATGTTACAAGCTGGAGCAAGAGAGCCGCCCCTTCGGTGCCACTGACCCAGGATGAGACACATGAGCGATCTGCCCGCCAATATGACGGCCATAGTCATTCCCGCCCCCGGAGGCCCTGAGGTGCTCGTGCCACAATCCCGGCCGGTTCCCGTGCCTGGCGAGGGCGAAATCCTGATTGCGGTCGAAGCTGCCGGCGTCAATCGTCCTGATGTCTCGCAGCGGCAGGGCAAATATCCGCCGCCGGCCGGCGCCCCGCAGGATATTCCCGGATTGGAAATCGCAGGGCACGTCGTCGCCTGCGGCCCCGGCACAAGCCGCTACAAGCCCGGCGATCAAGTCTGCGCACTCGTGCCCGGCGGCGGTTACGCCCAGTATTGCACCGTGCACGAAAGCAACGCGCTCCCCATCCCGGCTGGCCTCTCGATGATCGAAGCCGCCGCGATACCCGAGACCTTCTTCACGGTCTGGACAAACGTTTTCCAGCGCGGGCGGCTCGAGCCGGGCGAGACGTTGCTCGTTCATGGCGGCTCATCGGGCATCGGGACGACTGCCATCATGCTGGGCAAGGCCTTTGGGGCCAAAGTCATCGTCACCGTCGGCTCGGCCGACAAAGCCGCGGCCTGCCTGAAGCTCGGCGCCGACCATGCCATCAACTACAAGACGCAGGATTTCGTCGCCGAGGTGAAGGCCATCACCGGCGGCCATGGGGCCGACGTCGTCCTGGACATGGTCGGCGGCTCCTATGTACAGCGCAATTACGACGCTGCCGCCGTGGAGGGCCGCATCGTCCAGATCGCCTTCATGGAGGGCTACAAAATTCCCTCGCTCGACATGCGACAGATCTCGGCCAAGCGCCTGACCCACACCGGCTCGACGTTGCGCCCGCGCACCCCGGCCCAGAAGGCGATTATCGCTCGCGAACTCGAAACGCGCGTCTGGCCCCTTCTGGCGACGGGGAAATTCCGCCCGCTCATCGATCAGACATTCGATCTGGCCAAGGCAGCGGATGCCCATGCGCGCATGGAAACCTCCGCCCATATCGGCAAGATCGTCCTGAGCATCGGAAAGTCTGGCTGATACACGAAAGAACAGGTGTGAACGTAGCTGCCGGGGCCCGCATAAATATTGCTTTTGACGGGTTCCGCGACTATGTTCGAACTATACCCGTCATGGATGTGCGATGTGAGGCTTGGCCTCGGCCGGGCCGGAGCCAGCTGGCGCACGTCTAAATTTGCTCGCGACACCCGGATGTCGCGAACAGGAGAGAACGATGAGCAATGCGCCGTTGATGCCCAAGGCCACGGCTGTGTGGCTGGTGGAAAACACCTCGCTCACCTTCGATCAGATTGCCGACTTCTGCAAATTGCATCCCCTCGAAGTCAAAGGCATCGCCGATGGCGAAGTCGCCGCCGGGATCAAGGGGCATGACCCCATCACTTCGGGCCAGCTGACCCGCGAGGAAATCGCCCGGGGCGAGAAGAGCACCGAGTACCGGCTGAACCTCGCCGTCTCCAAGGTTCGCCTGCCCGAGCCCAAAAAGCAACGCGGCCCGCGCTACACCCCCCTTTCGCGTCGCCAGGATCGGCCCAACGCCATCCTGTGGCTGGTGCGCAATCATCCCGAACTGAAGGATGCGCAGATCATGCGCCTCGTCGGGACGACCAAGACCACATTGCAGGCTATCCGCGAGCGCACACACTGGAACTCGGCGGCACTCGCCCCGATGGATCCAGTAACCCTCGGTCTTTGCTCGCAGCTCGACCTCGATCTCGAAGTCAATCGCGCCGCAAAGGATCGTCCGGCCGGTGCCGACGAGCAGGGCGCGACGCTCATGCCCGCCGAGATCACGACCGCGCCGCGCGGACCCAGCACGCATCAGGAAGTGTTCGGTTCGTCCGCGGCTCCCCAGCGTGAGGAAGAAGAACAGATCGACGTCGAATCGGTCTTCGGCAAGCTGAAGGCGCTCAAGACGGAAGACTAAGTGGAGAAAGGCGCGCGACGCGATTGCAGGCGTCGCGCGCCGGTGCCATTCTCCCCACCGTAGCCGTGCGCAAATGTGCGCGGCGTAACGCCGAGAGCGCATAGTCGCTCCGGTGCGGCCGCGGGGGAAAGAGATGCAAGAGACGACGGCGGAGGCGCAGCGCCCCTGGCTCGCCCATTATCCGCCAGGTGTGCCGCAAAGCATCGACGAGACCTCGCGCGACACAATCGTCGATCTCTTCCGCAACAGCGCAACATTCTTTAGAGACCGTCCCGCCGCCGAAAGTTTTGGCGTGCGCGTCACCTATGGCGCGCTCCATAAGCACGCTGAAGAAATCGCCATCGGCCTCCAGCAATTGGGGCTCGTCAAAGGCGATCGCGTCGCGATCATGATGCCAAACGTCATGGCCTACCCGGCCCTGATTTTCGGGACTCTCATGGCCGGCTGTGTCGTCGTCAACGTGAACCCGCTCTATACGGCGCGCGAACTCACCCATCAGTTGAACGATTCAGGCGCGCGCGTGCTTTTCGTGCTCGAAAATTTTGCGCATACGGTCGAAGAGGCCATGCCCGAACTGCTGACGGAAATGGCCGTCATCGTTTCTCCGGGCGATCTCCTGGGCGCCAAGGGCGTGGTGGTCAATTTCGTCTCCCGCTGGATCAAGCGCAACGTGCCGGGGTTCAATCTGCCCGCCACCGTGCGTTTTCCGGCTTTCCTGCGCTTTGCGCGCCATTGGAAACTTCAGCGCGTCGAGATCACGGCCGACAATCCCGCCTTCCTGCAATATACCGGCGGGACAACGGGGCTCGCCAAGGGCGCCGTGCTGCTTCACCGCAACATCGTCGCAAATGTCGCACAATGCGAAGCCTGGCTTCGCGCCGGAGCTGGCGAGCGGCCCGACCATGTGATGATTACGGCCCTGCCGCTCTACCACATCCTGGCACTCACGGCCTGCTGCCTTTTCGTGATAAAGATCGGCGGATGCCAGGTGCTGATCGTCAATCCGCGCGATCTGCCGACCTTCATCAAGACAATCAAATCCGTGCGCATGACGATGATTGTCGTCGTCAACACACTCGCCAATGCACTGGCTTCGCGCACGGATCTGAAGGACGTCGACTTTTCGCAATTGTCCTTCTGCATCAGCGGCGGCATGGCGACCCAGGCCGCTGTGGCGCGCAAGTGGAAGGATGCGACGGGGCACCCGATCATCGAGGGCTACGGCCTTTCGGAAACATCACCCGTGGTGAGCGTCAATCGTCTCGACATCACCGAATTCACTGGTTCCATCGGCTATCCCATGCCCTCGACGGATGTGTCGATCCGCGCGCCGGATGGCTCGGTGCTTCCGATTGGAACGTCTGGCGAATTGTGCGTGAAGGGGCCGCAGGTGATGTCCGGCTATTGGCAACAGCCGGAAGAAACGCAAAGAGCGTTTACGGCCGACGGCTATTTCCGCACCGGTGACATTGGCATCATCGACCCGGACGGTTCGCTGCGCATCGTTGATCGCATCAAGGACATGATCATCGTCTCGGGCTTCAACGTCTATCCCAACGAAGTCGAGGACGTGCTCGCCAGCCATCCGAAAGTGGCGGAGGCCGCAGTCGTCGGCATTCCCGACGCATATTCAGGCGAAGCGGTGAGCGCCTATGTCGTGCCGCGCACGCCGGATCTGACGGTCGAGGAATTGCGCCTCTGGTGCCGCGAAAACCTCACCGGCTACAAGGTGCCGCGCCGCTTCGAGTTCCGCGAGACCTTGCCGAAAACCAATGTCGGCAAGATCCTGCGGCGCGAATTGCGCGAACACCCCCCGGAGAAGACAGGAGCCTAAAGACCGCGCCCCTCCGCAGGAGGTGACAGGGGCCTAAAGGCCCCTGTGCTGCAAGGCCGCGGCGATCTCGTCGAGAATGGCGGGATCGTCGATGGTGGCCGGCGTCGACCAATCCTCGCCATCGGCGATCTTCTTCATTGTGCCGCGCAAGATCTTTCCCGACCGCGTTTTGGGTAGCCGATTGACGGTGATCGCGATCCGGAATGCTGCGACAGGGCCGATCTTGTCGCGCACCAATTGCACGATCTCTTTTTCGATCTGCAACGGTGACTGGGTCACGCCCGACTTCAAGACGACGAAGCCGCAGGCCTGCTCGCCCTTCAGCTCGTCACGCATGCCGATGACGGCGCATTCCGCAACTGCGGGATGAGATGCCAGCACCTCTTCCATCCCACCCGTCGACAGGCGATGCCCGGCGACGTTGATGATGTCGTCGGTGCGACCCATGATGTAGAGGTAGCCGTCCGCATCCTTGAAGCCCGCATCGGCCGTTTTGTAGAAGCCCGGGAAATCATCGAGATAGCTCTCGCGCATGCGGTCGTCCTGCTGCCACAGCGTCGGCAAGCAGCCGGGCGGCAGCGGCAGGCGAATGACGATCGAGCCCATCTGTCCATCGGGTACGGGCTTTGCGGCCTCGTCAACGATCTGCACGTCATAACCGGGCATGGGCACGGTCGGCGAGCCATGCTTCACCGGCAACATGCCGAGCCCGACGGGATTGCCCACGATGGCCCAGCCGGTCTCCGTCTGCCACCAATGATCGATCACGGGCACGCCCAACACCTGTTCGGCCCAGGCGACCGTATCTGGATCGGCGCGCTCGCCAGCCAGGAACAGATGGCGCAGCGTTTTGGTCGAATGCACCTTCAGGAATTTTGCTTCCGGATCTTCCTTGCGAATGGCACGGAATGCCGTCGGCGCGGTG
>JAQGKN010000429.1 GCA_028290085.1 Hyphomicrobiales bacterium | reverse complement strand
AGGTGGCATCTGATGCTGGGTCTTCCGCTCGCCTTCGCAGCTCCGCTGGTTCTCGCCGCGCTCGCCGTGCTTCCGGCGATCTGGTACCTGCTGCGCATCACGCCACCGCGCCCGCGCGAAGTGTCGTTTCCGCCGCTGCGGCTGATCCTCGATTTGCAGGCACGCGAGGAGACGCCCGCCCGCACCCCGTGGTGGCTGCTCGTGCTGCGGCTCGTGCTCGCCGCTCTCATCATCATCGCCATGGCGGGGCCGATCTGGAACCCCATTCCGCCCGGGGAGAACGGGCGCGGCCCGCTGCTCGTGCTGCTCGACGATGGATGGGCGGCGGCGCCCGGCTGGGACCAGCGCATCGCGACCGTGACGCAACGCATCGCGTCCGCCACACGGGACGGACGCTCGACCGCGCTCGTCGCCATGTCGGACGGCGGACGCGAGATCGTGCCAGCCGACGCGACGCGTGCCAATGAGCGTCTGCGCACGCTGAAGCCCGTGCCGCATGTGCCAGACCGCATGGCGGTTCTGCCTGCGGTCACGCGCTTTCTCGATACGCAGAAGTCCGCCGACATCGTGTGGGTCGCCGATGGTCTGGCAAGCGGTCGCGCCGACGAATTCGCCGACGGGCTGGCCAAAGCGGCGGGCGACAGGCGCGTGCACGTGGTGACGCAGGAGCGGCTTCCCATCGCCATAGCGAGCGCGGACAACGCCGCTGGTGCGCTCGAAGTGCAGCTCACGCGGGCCGATACGCGCGGACCTTCGAGCGGTCTCGTGCGTGCGCTCGACATGAAGGGCCTTTCGGTCGGCGAGGCGCGCTACGATTTCGGTGGCGCACGCGAGACCAAGGCGCGGCTCGAACTGCCCATCGAATTGCGCAACGAGATTGCGCGCGTCGAAATCGCCGATGAGCATTCCGCAGGCGCGGTGAGCCTGCTCGACGAGCGCTGGAAGCGGCGCCGCGTCGGGCTCGCCTCCGGCGTGACCGCGGATACGGCGCAGCCCTTGTTGTCGCCGACCTATTATCTGCGCCGTGCGTTGGCACCTTTCGCCGATATACGCGAACAGCCTGCAGGACGGGGCGATCCGATCTCGTCGCTGCTCGATGACCGCGTCTCTGTCGTGGTGCTCGCCGATATCGGCGTGGTGAGCGGCGCCGCGCATGATCGCCTGAAGAAATTCGTGGAGGACGGCGGCGTCCTTCTGCGCTTTGCGGGCACGCGGCTCGCGGGTGCATCGGACGACCTCGTGCCGGTGCGGCTGCGACGCGGTGGGCGCGTGCTTGGTGGCGCACTCTCATGGGAGAGCCCGAAGCCACTGGCACCATTTCCGGCCGAGAGCCCGCTGGTGGGATTGCAGGTGCCCAAGGAAGTCACGGTCACGCGGCAGGTGCTTGCCGAACCCGACGCCAGTCTGCCGGGCAAGACATGGGCGCAGCTTGCCGATGGCACGCCGCTGGTGACGGCGGAGCGGCGTGGCAAGGGCCTCATCGTGCTTGTGCATGTCACGGCGGACACCACCTGGTCGAACCTGCCGCTGTCGGGCCTGTTCGTGGATCTGCTGCGCCGTGTCGTCGCGATGGCGGGTGATGCGGGCGTGGCCGATGCGGGCATGGGCGCGGAAGCCGCCGCACAGAGCCGCGTCGAGACAGTGGCGCCCACGCGCACGCTGGATGGTTTTGGAGTGCTCGGCGCGCCGCCTCTCACGGCCCGTCCGATTCCCGTCAATTTCACGGGGCCGCCGACGGCGGAGTTTCCGCCCGGTTTCTATGGTCCGCCGGACGCGCTGACGGCGGTCAATACCTTAGCTCCGTCCGACCGGCTGGAGCCGGCCCATTTCGATCAATCGAGGTTTGCGATGGAGTCCCTGCGAACGGCTGAACCGATTGATCTTCGCCCCGCCATTGTTGCCGCAGCGTTCCTGGCTCTGCTCGCTGATGCGCTCGCCTCGATGTGGCTGGCGGGCGGGTTCGATCGCTTGCAGCGGCTGCGCAGGCGCGGCGCAACTGCTGCGGGTCTCGTCGTGCTGCTGGCGCTCGGGGCGACGCTGGCAGGCCCGCGTCCAGCGCAGGCACAAGGCAACCCCGGCGATGCCGCGCTGCGCACGCATCTGGCCTATGTCGTCACAGGCGAGGCGCAGGCCGATGAGGCCAGTCGGCTGGGCCTCGCGGCTGTGTCGCGCACGCTTGCCAACCGCACGGCTCTCAGCCCCGGCGATCCTGTCGGGGTCGATCCGGCACGCGACGAACTCGCCTTTTATCCTCTGATCTACTGGCCCATCGTCGCGACGCGCCCGCAACCGTCGGCGGAAGCGGTCACGCGGCTCGCGAACTTCATGAAGCAGGGTGGCACCGTGGTGTTCGACACGCGCGACGCGCTGACGACCCGTCCGTCCGGTCCGCCGACGCCCGAGGCGCAATGGCTGCGGGTTCTGCTGGCGGGCGTCGACGTGCCTGAACTGGAGCCCGTGCCGCGCGACCATGTGGTGACGAAGACCTTCTATCTGATCGACCAGTTCGTGGGGCGCACGACGGTTGGCCAGACATGGATCGAGGCGCTTCCCGTCGATACCGGCGATCAGGCCAATCGTCCCGCGCGCGCGGGCGACAGCGTCTCGCCGATCATCATCACGTCCAACGATCTCGCAGGGGCATGGGCTGCGGACCGCAACGGCGATCCGCTTTATCCGCTCATTCCCGGCGGCCATCGCCAGCGCGAAATGGCGCTGCGCGGCGGCGTCAATCTCGTCATGTACACGCTGACCGGCAATTACAAAGCCGATCAGGTGCATGTACGCGATCTCCTGGAAAGGCTCGCACATTGAGCGCGATCCGGTTGAATTTCACGAGCACATGCGACAAACGCGTTGCCGTCATTGCGAGCGCAGCGAAGCAATCCAGTGCGGTCTTGCGACTCATGGATCGCCGCGTCGCTACGCTCCTCGCAATGACGGACAAGACGCGGGGTAAGGCTTGCTTCCGTCATTGCGAGCGGAGCGAAGCAATCCAGTACGGTCTTGCGGCTTCTGGATTGCCGCGTTGCTACGCTCCTCGCAATGACGCTGCAGGCTATTTGAAGCCGGATGTGCAAAGGTCTCTAGCAGAACGACTGCGCCGCCTTCGAGACGATCTCACACATGTGAGGGCCATAGCGCATGCGTGATTTCAGCTTCAGTTTCGCGCCGCTTCTTCCGGTCTGGATGCTGATCGCGCTCGCGGTGGCGGGCGTGATCGTCGTTGCGCTGGGCCTCTTCGCGCGGCGTCGCGGCACCTTGCTGCGCGGACTTGGGCTGGCGCTGGTTTTGGCGGCTTTATGCGACCCCTCGCTTGTGCGCGAAGATCGCCAGCCGCTGAAGGATGTCGTTGCGGTCGTGCTCGACCGCAGCGCCAGCCAGACCATCGGCCAGCGCAAGGCGCAGACGGACAAGGCGCGCGCCGAGATCGAGAAGGGTCTCGCCGGGCTCGACAATGTCGAGGCGCGCTTCGTCGATGGCGGCGGCGTGGATTCCGGCAATGACGGCACGCGCCTCTTCGCCTCGCTGAACGCGGCACTTTCCGATGTGCCGCCTGAGCGGGTCGGCGGCGCCATTTTCGTGACCGACGGGGTCGTGCACGACATTCCCACCAGCGCCGGCGCGCTGGGTTTCAATGCGCCGCTGCATGTTTTTGTCACGGGGCGCGAGGGTGAGCGCGACAGGCGCATCGAGCTGGTCGAGGCGCCACGCTTTGGCCTCGTGGGCAAAGACCTCACGGTCGGCGTCCGTGTCATCGACACCAGTGCTTCGGGTGAGCCCGTGCAATTGCGTGTGCGCCGCGACGGAGCCGATGTGTCGAGCCTGCGTGTGCGGCCCGGTGCGCTGGTGCGCGTGCCCGTGCAGATCGAGCATGGCGGGCCCAACGTCATCGAGTTCGAGGTTGCGGGACTGCCCGACGAACTCACGCTGGTGAATAACAAGGCCGTGCTGACGGTAGATGGCGTGCGCGACAAGCTGAAAGTGCTGCTGGTCTCCGGCGAGCCGCATGCAGGCGAGCGGACCTGGCGCAATCTTCTGAAGGCCGACGCCAATGTCGACCTCGTGCATTTCACGATTTTGCGGCCGCCGGAAAAGCAGGACGGCACGCCGATCAACGAGCTGTCGCTGATCGCCTTCCCGACGAGCGATCTGTTCGGTCGCAAGATCAAGGATTTCGATCTCATCATCTTCGACCGCTATTCGAACCAGACGGTTCTGCCCGCGATCTATTTCGAAAACATCGTGCGCTATGTGCGTGAGGGCGGCGCCCTTCTGATCGCGGCGGGGCCTGATTTTTCGGGGCCGGACGGGCTTTTCTATTCGCCGTTGGGGAAAATCTCGCCGGTCCGGCCCGATGCGATCATCGAGCGTGCCTTTCGCGCGCAGATCACGCCGGATGGTGCGAAGCATCCGGTAACACGCGGGTTACAGGGGGGCGACGTGTCGCCGCCTGCCTGGAGCGAGTGGTTCCGGCAGATCTCGGCCGAGACCCTGCGCGGCACGGCGGTGCTGTCTGGCGCCGACAAGAAGCCGTTGCTTGTGCTGTCACGCGAGATGAAGGGACGTGTCGGTCTGATGCTGTCCGACCAGATGTGGCTCTGGGCGCGCGGCTTTCAGGGCGGGGGGCCGCATCTCGATCTGCTGCGCCGCATGGCGCATTGGCTGATGAAGGAGCCCGAGCTTGAGGAAGAGGCATTGCGCGCCACCGCGCATGGTCGCGAGATCACCATCGAACGCCAAAGCCTCAAGCCCGAGACGCCGCCCGTGGTGCTCACTTCGCCTTCGGGTGCCACACGTCGCATAGATCTCCTTCATGCGGAGCCGGGCCTGTCGCGCGTGCAGACCACTGTCGATGAACTCGGCCTCTATCGACTGAACGATGGCGAGTTGTCAGCGCTGGTGAATGTCGGCCCGGAAAATCCGCGCGAGTTCCAGGAGGTCGTATCGACGCCCGACAAACTGCGTCCGCTCGCCGAGGCCACAGGTGGCACGGTTCGCCGCATCGGCACGGGCACCGGCGACGATATCGTCATGCCGCGCTTCGTTTCGATGCGTGACAGCCCGGTCTATGGCGGCTCGGATTATGTCGGCGTCAAGCGCACGGGGGCGAGCGTTGTCACCGGCATCGGCGTTGCACCACTGGCGGTCGGCTTCATCGGCCTGCTGGCGCTGCTGGGCAGCGTGATTCTGGGCTGGATGTCGGAAGGACGGCGGCGCCCGCGCTGAGCCCGATCAGGCGCGGGTGACGGGGCCGTGCACACTCTCGAATGCGCCCTCGGTGAGTTCGCAGATGAGAATACGCATCGGATCGACCGGGCCGGGCATCGAGAGCCGCCCCGGCGGCACGCGTTTGAAGCCCATGCGCTGGTAATAGGGCTCGTCACCCACCAGCAGCACGAGGCTGTGACCAGAGGCACGCGCCGCTTCCAGCGAACGCGCAATCAGTCGTTCACCGATACCGCGTGAGCGGAAGGCAGGCTCCACGGTCAGCGGGCCCAACAGCAGGGCGGGGACGCTGCCGCAGCGGATCTCCGTCATGATGTTGGCGCCCACCAGAAAGGTGCCGACTCGCGCCACGAAGGAGAGAGAGGCCACGGGCGTGACGCCCTCGCGCAGACGATAGGCCGTGCGCGTGAAGCGGCCGGGGCCGAAGGCGCGCTCATCGAGCTTTTCGATTTGCGGGAGATCGGAGGGGCTCAGGGGGGCGACGTCGAGGGTGAGTTCGGTCATATGACGATCCATCGGAATTTCGGGCAGCGAAAAGTGGACACGTCGCTTTCGCGCGTGCTCAGGACCGTCGTCGCCGGCTGATCGTCGTCATGCGCGTCCCTTTATCACGCCTGCGCCGGGGCGCAAATCCTAGCGGCTCTACCAAAGCGGCGCGGGCTCGCTTTGCGCCAGAACTTCCGCGATGCGGCGGCGCGTGGGCCCGGTCGTGCCTTCGGGCAGGGCGTCGGCGGCGAAAAAGCCCTGTTCCAGAACCTCCAGGCGCGATGGGCGGTAATCGGTGAGACGATAGCTCCGCACGATGTAGAGGGCGACATGGTCGCGCCGGGCCATGGCCTCGTTGAGATATACCGCAAAAACGGACGGATTCTCCTCGAGCGCCAGCCCCGTCTCCTCGTGCATCTCGCGCGCAAGGGCCTGATACAGGGTTTCCCCGGGCTCGACGCCGCCGCCCGGCATGTGCCAGCCGGGCACATAGGAGTGCCGGATCAGGCATATGCGCCCGGTGTCGTCGAAGATCATTGCGCGCACGCCCATCGTCAGGGGGCGCGAGAGCCGGGCCGCAAGCGGCATGGCGCGGCGCACAAGCGCGAAGCTGCGGAGCTTGAGCCAGGTCTTCATGTACGCTCTCTTTGTTCGCTGATCGGCGCATCCAGTTCAGCGGGTGCAGCGTAGACAGAAAGTGCTTCACAGCTCCTTAGAAACATTCTAATCAAGTGCGCACCGCAGGAGCATGCCTTGAAGAGTTTCGCCGATCTGTCCGCCCGTGAAATTCTCGCCGTTGCAATTGCTTCGGAAGAGGAAGACAGCCGAATCTACTCTACCTTCGCCGAGGATCTTGCAGAAAGATATCCTGCGTCGTCCAAGGTCTTCGAGGAAATGGCCGAGGAAGAGAAATCCCACCGGCATATGCTGCTCCAGATCTACGAAGAGCGTTTTGGCCCCAATCTGCCTCCGATCCGGCGCGACGACGTCAAGGGCTTCCTGAAACGCCGCCCGATCTGGCTGACCAAGAACCTGCCGCTCGAAACGATTCGCAAAGAAGCGGAGAATATGGAGTTCCAGGCCGCGCGCTTCTACGAGAAGGCTGCGGGTCAGACGACCGATGTTGCGATCCGCACCCTGCTTGGCGATCTGGCCGAGGTCGAAAAGGGCCATGGCAAACATGCCGGCGAACTCGAGCGCGCGCTGCTGACCGAGGAAGCGCGCGAAGAAGAGGCGACCACCAATCACCGCATGTTCGTGCTGCAATTCGTGCAGCCGGGCCTCGCCGGATTGATGGATGGTTCCGTCTCCACGCTGGCGCCCTTGTTTGCCGCCGCTTTTGCCACGCACAGCAACTGGCAGACTTTTCTCGTCGGCATGGCAGCGTCCATTGGCGCGGGCATCAGCATGGGCTTCGCCGAGGCCCTTTCAGACGACGGTGCGCTCACCGGCCGTGGGTCGCCCTGGCTGCGTGGCGCGATCTGCGGGCTGATGACAACGCTGGGTGGGCTTGGCCACACCTTGCCCTACCTCGTTCCCGACAGCTGGGCGAATGCGTTCTGGATCGCAACCGGCATCGCCGGCGTGGTGGTCTTCATCGAATTGTGGGTCATCGCCTACATCCGCGCGCGCTACATGGATACGCCCTTCCTGCAGGCTGTTTTCCAGATCGTGCTCGGCGGTGCGATCGTGCTCGCGGCGGGAATATTGATCGGCGCCGCTTGACCCGGGAACGGGCAGAGGCGAGAGAGAGCGCGTGACTTTCCTCCTCGCACATCTCTCCGACGCCCATATTGGCCCGCTGCCGCGCCCCATGCGGCGCGAGCTTATTGGCAAGCGCTTGACCGGCTACATCAATTGGCGCCGGGGCCGCGATCGCATGCACAATATGGAAGTGCTGGCGACCCTCGTCGCTGATTTGCGCGCGCAGAATCCCGATCATGTGGCCATGACCGGCGACGTTCTGAACATCGGGCTCGCAGCCGAATTCCCCATCGCGGCCGCCTGGCTGGCGACACTGGGCGATCCGAAAAACGTCAGCTTTGTGCCGGGCAATCACGATGCCTACGTGCGCAGTTCCCTGAGCCATCTCGAGACGACATTCGCGCCCTGGACCGGAGCGGATGCGGGAGGTGTGCCGAGCTACCCCTATCTGCGGGTGCGCGGCGAAATTGCCCTGATCGGCCTGTCGTCCGGCATTCCCACCGCGCCGCTGCTGGCGTCGGGGAAGCTCGGGACCGAGCAACGCGACCGGCTCGAAATCGCATTGGCGGAAACGGGCGCGCGCGGACTGATGCGTGTGGTGATGATCCATCATCCGCCGAATCGTAACGGCGCTTCAGCCGGACGTGGATTGAGCGATGCACGGAAATTCGAGGCGATCGTTGCCAGGCACGGCGCCGAGCTGATTGTGCATGGGCACAACCACCGGCATTCGGTGGTCTATCTGCCGACGCCCAAGGGGCGGGTGCCCGTTGTCGGCGTGGCGTCAGCCTCGGCGATCCCGGGCACGGAGCGCCATCGTGCGGCCTATCATCTCTATGATTTCAGCCGCGAGGACGGTGTCTGGAAAGTCGCGGGCCGCGTTCGCGGAATGGTCGCGGGATCGAGCGATGTGCTCGACCTCGGAACCTTCCCGCTCTGATTTACCCGAGCTTGTTCATCGCCCACCAGGCCATGGCTGCCACGGCCGCGAAATAGGCGCCGCCGAGCACGAGCGCGATCAGCACCAGCGAGCCCAGGATTTCCACGAGGGCGCGCGCTATGCGCAGGAAGGCGTTGCGTTTGCGTGGCGCGGGGGCCGGGGGCAGCTCCGCCATCGCTGCGGGGCGTCCCTCGGCCGGTTCTTGCGCATAGGCACGAGCGGCTATTTCAATCGTGCGGTCGGAAGCCAGCGACTTCTCGCGTTCCACAAGGCGGCGGGCGATATATTGTGTGACGGCGCCGACGATGGTGTCGAGCTTCTCAGTCTCCGCAAGCGTGACGCGGCCGTGGCGCGTATCCTGCAGGAAACGGTAGGCGCGTTTGTCGCGACCCATTTCCACGAAGGCGATCATATCGACAAAGAGACGCGGATGGTCGCCGGGCAGCAGGCCACAATCGAAGAGATCGATGCCCTCCGGCACCTGGTCCAGCACTGGGCGCAACGCATCCTGAAGCATTTCGAGACGCGCGGTTTCGGCGCCGCGCAATTCTGCAACGACTTCTGAACGCTCCGCGTCTTCCAGCCGCGCACGGCGCAGGGCGGCGGTGAGGCTTGGTGGCACAGGGCGCAATTCGGTCTGAGGTTCGTCCACGCAGACAGTCTCCGTCCGTTAATCTGGCGATAACTATATAATGGGCGTGGGGCTGAAGCGAATCGGACGGATAGATGAGCAGGGGGAAAAAGCAGGCGGGAGGCTGGGATTTCTGGATCGATCGCGGTGGCACATTCACCGATGTCATCGGACGGGACCCTGCTGGGCGTCTGCATGTCGAGAAGCTGCTCTCCGAGAACCACGGCGCCTGTGCCGATGCCGCGATTGCAGGTATCCGCCGGTTGCTCGCTATCCCCGACGGCGAAGCCCTGCCACGCGGCGCTGTTGCCAGCGTGAAAATGGGGTCGACAGTCGTCACTGACGCGTTGCTGAAGCGCGCGGGAGAGCGCGTGCTTCTCGTCACAACGCGCGGTTTTCGCGATGCGCTGGAGATTGGCGATCAGGCGCGGCCCGATGCATTCGCGCTGCGCGTCGTGAAGCCCGAGCGCCTCTATGCCGGCGTCGTCGAGGTCGACGAGCGTGTGCTGGCCGACGGCCACGTCGAGCGCGCACCCGCTCTCGGGCGTGTTCGCCGCGAGTTGGAAACCGCTCATGTGCAGGGCTTTCGCGCTGCCGCTGTCGTGCTGATGCATGGCTGGCGTTTTCAGGCGCATGAGCGCGAAATCGCGGCGCTTCTCGAAGAGATCGGCTTCACGCAGGTTTCTGTGAGCCACGCCGTATCGCCGCTGAGTGGTTTTGTCCGACGCGGCGAAACAACTCTGGCCGACGCTTATCTGACGCCCGCGCTAAGGCGCTATGCGCAGCATGTGGCAGAAGAGCTCGGCCCCGACACGCGGCTCATGTTCATGAATTCCGCGGGCGGGCTAAGCTCCCCGGACGTTCTTTCCGGGAAGGATGCGGTGCTTTCGGGCGCTGCCGCCGGGGTCGTTGGCATGGCTGCGACGGCGCGCAGCGCTGGGTTTGCGCGTGCGATCGGCTTCGATATGGGCGGCACATCGACCGACGTTTCGCATTTTTCGGGATCCTTCGAGCGCGTCTTCGAACGGGAGATCGCAGGCCTGCATTTGCGTGCGCCCGCACTTCGCGTGCATCGCGTGGCAGCGGGCGGCGGCTCGATTCTCACTTGCGATGATGGGCATTTTCGCGTCGGGCCGGAGTCGGCGGGCCCTGATCCAGGGCCTGCCTGCATGCGGCGCGGCGGGCCGCTCGCCTTGACTGATGCGAACGTCATGACGGGCAAGATCAGTCCGGACTTCTTCCCGGCAAACTTCGGCCCGGAGCGGAATGAGCCCATCGACGCGGCGCTGGTGCGCAAATCCTTTGCGCGCATGGCCAAGCAGAACAAGCTCAAACGCACGCCCGAGGAACTCGCGGACGGGTTTATCCAAGTCGCCGTGGCGCAGATTGCCGAGGGCATCGAGGCTTCGATGGTGCCTGGGCACGATCTCACCAGCACCGTGCTGAATTGTTATGGCGGAGCGAGCGGGCAGCATGCATGCCTCGTCGCGGACGCGCTGGGCATGACGCAGGTGCTCGTGCATCCCTTGTCATCGGTCCTGTGCGCTTACGGCATGGGGCGCGCGGATCTGCGCAATGTCTTGCAGGAGGGCATTGAAGCGCCGCTCGACGCGCTGGGACTGAAGCAATTGCGGTTGGCCGCCCGCCGCCTGCGTGTTCAGGCAGAGGCGGCAATCCGCATGCAGGGCATCGCGAAGAAGGATGTCCTTGCCCACGTGCAAGTGCATCTGAAAGCAGCCGGCACGGACGGCCCGCTGCTCATCGAGGCCAAGCTCGACGGGCCCTGGCAGAGGGTGATCGCACGCCTGCGCAGCGCGTTCGAGCGACAGCATCGAAGCCGCTTTGGGTTCGCCCCTCGGGGCGCGAAGCTGGTTATCGAGTCTGTTTGCGTGGAAGCCATCGGGCGTGGTCCGCGGCTGAAGAAGAAGCTCATCCGGCCTGTTACGGCGGACGTGCCGAAAAGCCTGCAGCGCAAGCGTTTTTTCTCGCAGGATGCCTGGCATTCGGCGCGCGTGTTTCTCCGCGACGCTTTGGTGCGCGGAGCTTCGTTGAAGGGGCCAGCGCTCATCATAGAGCAGCATCAGACGATCGTCGTGGAGGCGGGCTGGCGCGCGGATGTGACAGCGCGCAACCATATTGTGCTCACGCGCATCAAGCCGCTGGCGCGCGCCAAGATCAAAACGACGAAGGCTGATCCGGCCCTGCTCGAAATTTTCAACCGGCGGTTCGTGTCTCTCGCGACGCAGATGGGTGTTTCGCTGAAGAACACGGCTTCGTCCGTGAACATCAGGGAGCGACTCGATTTCGCCTGCGCATTGTTCGATGCGAAGGGGCGTCTGGTCGCACAGGCCTCGCATTTGCCGTTGCACCCGGGCGCGATGGAGCGCGCAGTCGGCGCCGTTCTGCGCGCTCACAAAGGCAAAGTCCGGCTGGGCGATGCCTTTGCGTTGAATGCTCCGTATGAGGGCGGGACGCATTTGCCCGACATCACGGTGTGCACACCGCTTTTTGACGACAAGGGAAAGCGCATTCTGGCGTGGGTTGCGACACGCGCGCATCACGCCGATATCGGCGGGCTTTCGCCCGGCTCCATGTCGCCGCTTGCGACGCATATCGACGAAGAGGGCGTGATGATCGCGCCGCTGCGACTGGTCGCGCACGGGCGTTTTCTTGAGCGCCCGGTGATCGAGCTGCTGCTGAATGCATCTTACCCCGTGCGCAATCCGGCGCAGAACATTGCCGACCTGAAGGCGCAGATCGGAGCCAATGCCGGGGGAATTCTGCAATTGCGCCAGATGATCGCTGCGTTCGGCTGGCCGGCGCTCGAGGCCTATATGGGCCATGTGCAGGATCAGGCGGCTGAACAGATTGCGCTTGTTATTGGTGACTTGCGCGACGGGCGTGCCGAGATCGCGATGGATGATGGCTCGACGATCCGGGTGCAGATCCGCATTGATGCGAGGAAGCGCCGGGCGCAAATCGACTTCACCGGCACGAGCTGGCAGCGACCCAACAGCTTCAATGCGCCCGAGGGCGTGACGCGCGCCGCCGTTCTCTACGTGCTCCGCGTGGTGGCAGGCGCCGAGATTTCCTTGAACGCAGGTAGTCTGAGGGCGGTCGACATCGTGATTCCGCGTGGCTCGATGCTGTCACCGCTGTATCCGGCCGCGGTCGCCGCTGGCGCTGTCGAGACGGGGCAGGCGGTCGTCGATGTCTTGTTCGCCGCGTTGAACGCGCTGGGTTCTGCGCAGGGGACGAACAATCTCAGCTTCGGCAATGCGAGGCACCAATATTACGAGACGAT
>JAQGKN010000413.1 GCA_028290085.1 Hyphomicrobiales bacterium | reverse complement strand
CATCTACAACGACCACGGGCTCGGCCACTTCCTCGACAAGATGCCGACATTCGCCGTCGGCGCGGCCGAGTCTTATTCCAATGCAGACGAGGGCTGGGGCATTCCCGTACTGCCGCCCTTCCCCGGTGATGCGGCCTTGTCATGGCACATCATCGATCATCTCATCGCCGACGAATTCGACATCACCATGTGCCAGGAGCATCTGGTCGACCACGCCTTCACGCTGCCGATGAAACTGATGTATCCGGACGCCGGCACCGACTGGCCCGTGCGCACCGTGCCGATCACGATCAATTCCGTGCAGCATCCGCTGCCAAGCGCGCTGCGCTGCTGGAAACTCGGGCAGGCCATCGGACGTGCACTCGAAAGCTGGCCGGGATCGGAGAAGATTCTCGTCGTCGCCACTGGCGGTCTGTCACACCAGCTCGACGGCACGCGCGCGGGCTTCATCAACAAGGAGTTCGACGAACTCTGCCTGGAGAAAATCGTCGACGATCCCGAAGCGCTCACGCGCTATTCCAACAAGGAGATCGTCGAACTCGCAGGCTCCCAAGGCGTCGAGCTGATGTGCTGGATCGCCATGCGCGGCGCACTCAACGGCCATGTGTCGAAGGTGACCAGCACCTATCACGTGCCGGTCTCCAACACGGGCGGCGCCGTTCTTCTGCTGGAAAATACCCCTGCGCCCCAGGCGCTCGCGGCTGAATGACGGCCTATCCAATTCACGAGGACTGACAGACATGAAATTCTGCATCAGCGGCAATGGCGCCATGGCCAATGCCCATCTCAAGGCGATCCGGGCTATCGAGGGCGCGGAAGTCACCGTCATTCAAAGCCGCACCCAGGAGGGCGCGGAGAAGGCGGCCGCCGAATACAAGGTTGCCACCGCGCTCACGGATTTCACGGCCGCCGTTCATCGCAAGGACGTCGATGCCGTCATCATTACAGGCCCGACGCAAATTCACGCGGAGCAGGCCGAGATCGCCATGCGCGCAGGCAAGCATGTGCTGATTGAAATCCCCATGTGCGACAGCGTGGCCGATGCCGAAACCATCCTGCGCATTCAGCAGGAAACCGGCGTCACCGCCATGGCGGGACACGTGCGCCGCTTCAATCCGAGCCATCAATATCTGACGAAGAAATTTCGCGCGGGCGAGATCCGCTTGCAGCAGATGCAGGCGCATACGCATTTCTTCCGCCGCACCAACATGAACGCGCTGGGACAGCCGCGCTCCTGGGTCGATCACCTACTTTGGCATCATGCCTGCCACACTGTCGATCTCTTCTCGTATCAGACAGGCGAGCAGGTCTCGGAAGCTTATGCGGTACAGGGCCCCTATGATCCCGAGCTGAAAATCGCGATGGACATGGGCATCGTCATGAAGACGCCCTCGGGCGCGATCTGCGTGTTGTCGCTGTCCTTCAACGACGAAGGCCCCATCGGCTCACCCTATCGCTACATGTGCGACAAGGGCACATGGGTCTCCTTCTACGACGACCTCACGGATGGCTTCGGCGCCAAGATCGACCTGAGCGGCGTCGCTCCCTCAATGAACGGCTTCGAAAACCAGGACCGTGAATTCATCGCCGCGATCCAGGAAAAGCGCGCGCCTAATTGCTCGGTCGCCGATGCGCTCGCGACGATGAAAGTGCTCGGCAAGCTCGAAGAGCAGCTCATCGAACAGAATGGCGTGCCTCGCTAGGAGGGCGCCGCTCACACTGCCTTGCTATGCACGGAACCTGCGGTTCCCAGATATGCATCGAAGGCCGAGGCGACCGTGCGCACCAGATGGCGCGCATGGGGCTCGATTTCGAAGCCCGCGCCTTTACGTGACACCAGCCGATCCGCCTCAAACTCCGCGAGCCGCGGGGCGGATTGGCGGAGATCGGCGGAAGCGGCGCCGTGCCGCGTGCAGACAGCGTCGAGATCAACAGCAAAGTCGCACATGATCCGCTCGATGATCTCGGCGCGCAGCCGATCGTCGTTGCTCAGCGCATATCCCTTTGCAGTCGCGAGTTCGCCGCGCTCGATGCACTTGGCATAAGCAGGAAGCGACACCTCATTCTGCACATAGCCTTGAGGCAGATGCCCGATGGCGGAGGCGCCCAGCCCGATCAGCGCCTCGCCGACATCCGTCGTGTAACCCTGGAAATTGCGCCGCAATGCGCCACTCTCCTGCGCCTGCACCATGGAATCCCCAGGCAACGCATAATGGTCGAGCCCGATGCGCCGGTAGCCCGCCTGCTGCAACGCCTGCGCAATGGTCTCCGCCTGCTCAAACCGCTGCGCACCATCGGGCAAGATGGCCTCGTCGATCACGCGCTGGTGCTTCTTGAACGACGGAATATGCGCGTATCCAAAGACCGCGAAGCGATCCGGTCGCATCTCGACGCAACGCGCCACAGTGTCGAGACAGGACGCGATGGTCTGATGCGGCAGTCCGTAAATGAGATCGAAGTTGATGGAGGTGACGCCGACCTCGCGCAGGCCCTCGCTCGCGGCCCGCGTCTGCGCGACTGACTGGATGCGGTGGATCGCCTTTTGCACGACCGGGTCGCAGGTCTGCACGCCGAGGCTCGCGCGTGTCACACCACCCTTGCCGAGCGCGCGGGCCATGTCCGCCGTCAGCGTGGTTGGATCGATCTCGATTGCAATTTCGCAAGTTGATGGGAGATTGAAGCGCTCACGCAAGGCCCCCATCAGCTGCAAGAAGTTGTCGGGGCTCATGATCGTCGGCGTGCCGCCACCGAAATGCACATGGTCCACCCTGAGGCGCTGGCCGATCTGCTCAGCCACGAGCTCGATCTCGCGCCGCAGCACTCCGATATATTCGCCGATAGGATCGTCGTGGCGCGTGATCGTTGTGTGACAGCCGCAATACCAGCACATCGAGCGGCAGAAAGGCACATGAAGATAGAGCGAACCCGCAACGTCCGGCGTCAGCGATGCCAGCCAGCGCGCATAATCGCCGCGGTCCACATCCCGCGAGAATTGCGGGGCCGTGGGATAGCTCGTGTAACGCGGCAGGCGCTCTTC
>JAQGKN010000407.1 GCA_028290085.1 Hyphomicrobiales bacterium | reverse complement strand
ACCGGCTGGTCCTCCTCGTGATTGGTGTTCGAGAGGAACACCGAGGACAGCTTGTCGAAGCTGATCTTGCCGTCGGGCTTCGGGTAGACGATGGGCGTCACGTCGGACAGCGGCTTCAGCGTCGCGTAATCTGGGCGCCCATGCTTGAGCGTGCCGAAGAGCGACAAGCCCAACAGCTGGTGCGTCCACATATCGAAGCCGCCGAGCACAATGCCGAGGTAGGTGCCGAGCTTCGACCAGAGCGGCTTAACGTTGCGCACGCCGTAAAGATCGCGGCCGATATCGGTCGCCCGCCATGCGGCCTCATAGCCTGCCAGTTCGTCGTTGGCGCGACCCTCGCCGAGTGCCGCAACCACATGTTCGGCGGCGAGCATTCCGGAGAGAATCGCGTTATGCGATCCCTTGACGCGGGGCACGTTGACGAAGCCTGCCGCGCAGCCGAGCAGCGCCCCGCCGGGGAAGCTGAGCTTGGGCACCGACTGCCAGCCGCCTTCGGTTATGGCGCGCGCGCCATAGGCGATGCGCTTGCCGCCCTCGAATGTCGGGGCAATAGCCGGATGCGTCTTGAAGCGCTGGAATTCGTCGAACGGCGAGAGGGTCGGGTTCTCGTAATTGAGATGCACGACGAAGCCGACGGACACGAGCCCATCTTCCAGATGATACAGGAACGAGCCGCCGCCCGTGCTCGAATCCAGCGGCCAGCCGAAGGAATGGGTGACGAGGCCGGGGTTGTGTTTGGCCGGATCGATCTGCCAGATCTCTTTCAAGCCGATGCCGTATTTCTGCGGCTCGCGATTGTCGGAGAGGCCATATCTGGCGATCAACAGCTTGCTCAGCGAGCCGCGCGCGCCTTCCGCGAAAAACGTATATTTGCCGCGCAGCTCCATGCCGCGCGTAAAACCGTCCTTGTGGTGGCCGTCACGGGCGACGCCCATGTCGCCGGTCGCGACGCCGACGACCTCGCCCTTCTCGCCATAAAGCACCTCGGCGGCGGCAAAGCCCGGATAAATCTCGACCCCGAGTGCTTCGGCCTGCGCGCCCAGGTAGCGCGCGACATTGGCTAGGGAACCCACGAAATTACCGTGGTTGTTCATCAGCTTGGGCATCAGGATATTGGGCAGCTTCAGCGCGCCGGAAGGACCCAGCAGATAGAAACGGTCTTCCGTGACCTCAGTCTTCAGCGGACGGTCTGCATCCTTGCGCCAGTCCGGCAGCAGGCGGTCGAGGCCGATGGGGTCGATGACCGCGCCGGAAAGAATATGCGCGCCGACCTCCGAGCCCTTCTCGACCACGACGACCGAAGTGTCGGGGGCGAGTTGCTTGATGCGAATCGCGGCGGCCAGCCCGGCTGGGCCCGCGCCCACCACGACGACATCGAAATCCATGGCCTCGCGCGGTGGCAATTCGGCAGGCTCGGCCATTCCCTTCTCCTTCGGCGCAGCGCCAGGTCAAGGCGCGCATGGGGGTCGCAAATAAACACGCGTCGCGGAACGAGACCCGCGATCGTTCATGGTTAAACACATGCGAGCCCGTCTGCAAACGCGTCTTCTTCACACGGCTCGGGCCCTTGTAGCGAGCAGGAAACTTCACGCAACCGGTGTGAAGATGATAGAGGATGAGGAATGCTGTCCGAAGATCCATCGCAGACCCCCGTGAGCGAGGCTGGACTCGCCTCTATCTTGCGCTGGTATGTCGAGATGGGCGTGGATGTCGCTGTGGGCGACATGCCGCGCGACTATTTTGCCGAAGGCGCCGCCAAGGCTGCGGCCAGCGACGCAGCCCCGCCCGCCGAGGCTCCCGCGCCCGTTGCAGAAACGGACCCCGATGCACCGCGCGCCCAGCGCACGGCCCCCCGCCTCGGGCCACCAGCTGCCTTGCCGGTACGCTCTGTTTCGGGAAACGGCTCCGTTTCGCCCCGTGATGCGCTGGAAACTGCACGCGAATTGGCTGCGGGGGCGCAAGACCTCAACGCCTTGCGCGCGGCGATGCAGGCGTTCGAGGGGTGCGCGCTCAAGCGCACGGCGAGCCAGATGGTTTTCGGCGACGGCAATCCGGCAGCAAAAATCATGCTGATCGGGGACGCACCGGGCGCGCAGGAAGACCGGCAGGGCGTGCCCTTCGTCGGCCCCGACGGGCAGATGCTCGACCGCATGCTGGCCGCCATCGGTCTGGACAGGACGAAAGTCTATCTCGCCAATGTCCTGCCCTGGCGCCCACCGGGGAAGCGCCCTCTGAATTCTCCCGAGGTCGTCGTCTGTCTGCCCTTCATCCAACGGCAGATCGCGCTGGTCTCGCCGGAGGTCATCGTGTGCCTCGGCGACGTGGCGACGCAGGCGCTGCTGGGCGTGCGGGAATCGATTCCCCGGGCCCGGGGCAAGTGGTTCGAATATCGCGAGGAAGTGCCGGACAAGGACTCGCGCCCCATCCCGGCCATGGCCATGTTCCATCCGACCTACCTGCTGAAGGCGCCAGTCAACAAACGCTATGCTTGGCAGGACATGCGGGCGTTGCGCAAGGCTCTTTTCAAAAAGGGCTTGTGCTGAGACATGGGGACCAACGGCGCGGCTTTGCGTTAAGCCCTACTCGGGGGCGGCGAGGACTGTTATGAGTGCTCACCGCCAGGCACAGTTCGAGCCGCTTTTTCGCGGCAGGAGAAATCTGCGATGAGATGGGAAGACTTCCGCCAGTCCGACAATATCGAGGACCGCCGCGGTGACAGCGAAGGCGGCGGCGGTGGTGGCTTTTCACTGCCCGGCGGCGGTGGCGGACTGGGCATTGGCACCATCATCGTTCTCGGCGTCATCGGCTATGCGCTGGGCATCGACCCGCGCATATTGATCAGCGGCGCCGAAATGGTCGGCGGCGGCAGTCGCTCAAGCTATGTCGAGCCCTCGCGCCCGCAGACCGCCAATCGCACGACGCCCCCCAGCGACCAGATCGGCCGCTTCGTGTCGGCTATCGTCGCGCAGACCGAGGACGTCTGGACGGAGGTTCTACCCGCGCAGAAGAGCATTCAATATAAAGCCCCGCGCCTCGTGCTGTTCAGCGGCCAGACGCAATCGTCCTGCGGACGCGCGCAGGCGGCCATGGGCCCGTTCTATTGCCCGACAGACCAGAAGGTCTATCTAGACACCTCCTTCTTCGACGACATGAAGAAGCGCTTCGGCGGTGGCGGCGATTTCGCCTATGCCTATGTGATCGCGCATGAAGTGGGCCATCACATCGAAAACCAGCTCGGCATTCTGTCACGCGCCCAGCGGGCACAGCAGGAGGCGGGCAGCCGCGCCGACGCTAA